>NZ_DAMAGB010000035.1:0-67753 GCF_031995485.1 Janthinobacterium sp. | reverse complement strand
CCGACCTGGTGGTGGCGCTGTCGCACGGCGGCCTGGACACCAGCACCTACAGCCCGAAGATGGAAAACGGCAGCTATCACCTGACCAGCACCGGCATCGACGCGCTGATGATCGGCCACTCGCATTTGATCTTCCCGAAAGGCAAGGAAGCCGGCGCCGCCGCACTGGACGCCTCGTTTGCCGCCTTCCCGGCCAGCGCCAGGATCGATGGCGACAAGGGTTTTGTGAACGGCGTGCCGACCGTGATGGCGCAAAGCTGGGGCCGCCGTCTGGGCGTCATCAAGCTGACCATGGTCTACCAGGGCGGCAAATGGGTAGTGCAGCAGGACAAGACCACGGTCGAATCGCGTGGCTTCAAGCTGGCCGACGGTTCCAACGTCAAGGCCGACCCGGCGATTGCGCCGCTGGTGGCCAGCGAGCATGACGCGACCATCGCGTATGCCAAAAAGCCGCTGGGCGTCAGCACCGACTTCGAGATGTCGGCGTACTTTGCGCTGGTCGGCGACGTCAGCGCAATCCAGCTGGTCAACCAGGCGCAGCTCGATTATGTGAAGAACTTTATTGCCACCAGCACCGACGCCACGCTGGCCAGCTACAGGAATATTCCCGTCATTTCGTGCAGCGCGCCATTCAAGGCGGGCCGCAACGGGCCATCGGACTTCACCGACGTGGCCGCAGGCGCGACGCCGGCCGCACCGGTCGGCTTGCAAGTGCGCAATCCGGGCGACCTGTATTTGTACAGCAATAACAACCTGCAAGCGGTGAAAATCAAGGGCTCGGACCTGAAGGCCTGGCTGGAAACTTCGGCCAAACAGTTCAATGTGATCAATCCGGCCTTGACCACCGAGCAGGACCTGGTGCCGACCTATGGCACCATCTACAACTACGATGTGTTCTATGCGGAAAACAACGCGCTGACGTACCAGATCGACGTCACCAGGCCGCTGGGCAACCGCATCGTCAACCTGCGCTACAAGGGCGCGGCGATTGCCGATGGCGACGACTTTATCGTTGCCACCAACGACTACCGCGCCGGTGGCGGCGGCGCCGTGCCCGGCATCGACGGCAGCAAGACCATCATCAAGTCGCCGGACGCCAACCAGGCGGTGGTCAGCAGCTACCTGCTGGCCCTGGCAGGCAAGGGCGCCGGCAAGGTCACGCTGGCGGACAACGGCAGCGCGCGCAGCTGGAGCTTTGTCAAGACAGCCACGGCCGGCCCGGTGATCCTGCGCTCGGCGCCGGGCCATCTGGCGCTGGCAAAAAGCACGGGCATTGCCAATGTCGTGGCCGAAGGCGGGCTGGACGCCAGCGGCTTTGCCAAGTACTCGATCGACCTGAGCAAATAAGGAGCGGACGATGAAAACCGCCTTGTTTTTTCCCGCCGTTGTACTGACGGCCGCGCTGGCTGGGTGCCAGTCTTCGCCACCACCGACGGCGGCGGAAATCGAGGCAGTCGCCATGCAGGCGCGCCAGGCCGGCGACAGCCAGGCCGAACGGCGCGTGCGCGGCTGGGCCGGCAAGGGCCTGCCGGTGGCCCAGCGTGAACTGGCGCTGGTGTACCAGGCACGGCCGGAACGCCGTGCCGACGCGCTGCTGCTGTTCGAGCTGGCGGCGCGCGCCGGCGATGCGGAAGCGGCATTCGAACTGGGGCAGATGCTGCGCCCGGCCGCACCCGGGCAAGCCTGGGCCTGGTACCGCATGGCGGCCAAGCGGCAACATGCGAAGGCGGCTTTGATGCTGGGCCTGCTGGCGGCCAATGGCGAAGGGGTGGACAAGAATCCGTCCGAAGCGGCGCGCTGGCTGGCCGTATCGAGCGAATTGGGCAATCCGCACGCGATGTTCCTGCTGTACAACGCGTATCGCGAAGGCCGCGGCGTGCCGCAGGATGCCGGCAAGGGCCAGGCGCTGCTGGAAGAAGCGGCCCATCACGATTATCCGCCCGCCATCCAGGAACTGGCCATGGCGCTGCAGGCGGACGACGCGCTGCGCGCCGGCCACCTGCTCAAGGAGGCGACCGAGCACCGGCACAACAACTGGAACCGGTTCTGATGGCGGCGCGCCGGCAGATGCTCAGCAAATAAACGCTGACGGCATCGCCGCATCGGCGCGGGCGGCGTACCAGGCCACGGTGCGCCGCAAGCCTTGCCGCACATCATGGGCGGGCGCATAGCCAAGCAGGCTGGCCGCCTTGCCGATATCGGCCTGCGAATGGCGCACATCGCCGGCACGAAACGCATCATGCTGCGGCGCCGACGGCGGCAGTTCCGGCCGTATTTCCAGCACCATCGCCTGCATGGCCGCATGCAGTTCGAGCAAGGTGGTACGGCCATTCACCGCCACATTGAAGACCTGGTTCAGCGCCTGCGGCTGCACGCTGGTGGCGGCCAGCAGGTTGGCCTGCACGGCGTTGTCGACATAGCAGAAATCGCGGCTGGTGCTGCCATCGCCGTGGATGCGCACTGCCTCGCCCGCCAGCATCGCAGACAGCCAGCGCGGTATCACCGCCGCATACGCGCCCAGCGGATCCTGGCGCGGGCCGAACACATTGAAGTAGCGCAGCCCCACCGTCCCGACGCCATAGCAGCGGCCATGCAACTGCGCGTACAGTTCATCCGCATATTTGCTCAAGGCATACGGCGACAGGCACGCACCGGTGTGCTGTTCCACTTTCGGCAGGCCCGGATGGTCGCCGTACACGGCGCTCGACGAGGCATACACGAAGCGCTGCACGCCAGCCGTGCGCGCCGCATCGAGCATCTGCACAAACCCCGTCAGATTGATGTCATGATACAGCTGCGGTTCGCGCAGCGAGCGCGGTACCGACCCCAGCGCCGCCTGGTGCAGCACGATATCGATGCCGGCACAGGCGCTGGCACAGGTCGGCGCATGGCGGATATCGCCTTCGAGCAGCTCGAAACGGCGCCAGGCCGCCTCGCCCACGCTGGCGCGTACCTGCGCCAGGTTATGCCGGTGGCCGGTCAGGAAATTGTCGAGGCCGCGCACGCTCTGGCCCAGCAGCAGCAGGGTTTCCAGCAGGTGCGAGCCGATGAAGCCGGCCACGCCCGTCACCAGCCAGCGTTGCGGCTGCTGCTGCAGGTGGGCGCGCGCGTGCGAATAGGCGCTGTCGATTGTTGGCGCCATTACAACCGCCAGACCCTGATGCCGTCTTCGGCCAGCTGGCGCGCGTCGAAGTGCGACTTGATGTCGATAAAGCAGCCGTCATCGACCACCTTGGCGCGGAAATCGGCCAGCGGCCGCGCCAGCAGCGCCTGGTGCGAAACGGCGCTGATAATCGCTTCGGCCTGAGGCAGCTGCTCCCAGCTTTCCAGGCTCAGGCCGTATTCCTCGAACGCCTCGTGGGCGTCGGCCACCGGGTCGTGCACATGCACCTGCACGCCGTAGCTTTGCAGCTCGTGGATCATGTCGACCACCTTCGAATTGCGCAGGTCGGGGCAGTTTTCCTTGAACGTCAGGCCCAGCACGTTGACATGCGAACCCTTGAGCTTGAAGCCGGCGCGCACCATTTCCTTGATGGTTTTCTCGGCCACGAATTTGGCCATGCCGTCATTGATGCGGCGCCCGGCCAGGATCACATGCGGATGGTAGCCCAGCATTTCGGCCTTGTGCGTCAGGTAATACGGATCGACGCCGATGCAGTGGCCGCCCACCAGGCCGGGCCGGAACGGCAGGAAATTCCATTTGGTGCCGGCCGCCTGCAGCACTTCCAGCGTATCGATGCCGATGCGGTCGAAAATGATCGCCAGTTCGTTCATCAATGCGATATTCAGGTCGCGCTGGGTGTTTTCAATCACCTTGGCCGCTTCGGCCACGCGGATGCTGGACGCCCGGTGCACGCCGGCCTCGACCACGCCTTCGTACAGGCGCGCCACCTTGTCCAGCGTGGCCGCATCGTCGCCCGACACCACCTTGCGGATGCTGGCCAGCGTATGGCCCTTGTCGCCCGGGTTGATGCGTTCGGGCGAGAAACCCACATGGAAGTCTTCCTTCCAGCGCAGGCCGGAATGCTGCTCCAGCAGCGGAATGCAGATTTCTTCGGTGGCGCCCGGATACACGGTCGATTCGAAAATGACGATGGCGCCGCGTTTCATGTGGCGCCCGGCGGTGGCGCTGGCGCCGGCCAGTGCCGAGAAATCGGGATTGTGGGCGCTGTCGACGGGTGTCGGCACGGCCACGATAATATAGTCCGCCAGCAGCAGCTCGGCCGGATCGCAGCCGACGCTCAGTGCGTGCGCGGCGCGCAGCTGTTCGGCGCTCACCTCGCCGGTCGGATCGACGCCGCGCCGATAGCTGGCCACCTTGCGCTCGGACAGGTCGAAACCGATGGTGCGCTGGCGTGCGCCAAACGCCACCGCCAGCTGCAGCCCGACATAACCGAGTCCCATCACCGCCACCACGCCTGCACTGTTGTCCATGTCTGTGCTCCCTGGGTTGCCGGCCGGACTTCCGCCGTCCGGAAATTCTACGGTGGCATCCAGCACCATTCTTGAGCCGGAACAAGAAAGCCCGGCCGGCGCCGCGCCCCACGGCGCGCAATCGGCGCGGAGTTGAGCACGATCAATGGGTAACGGCGGCAACTTTCCTACCCTGTGCTGTGCCATTCCTCGCTGCCGCTACCGGAGACCACCATGCGCCGTCTTTCCTGCCGTTTTGTTCCTGCCATCACTGCCGCCACCCTGGCGCTGCTGTCTCCCGCGCTGACGGCCTGCCACGGCGGCCAGGACAGCGCAAGCCTGCTGGCCGACGCGCGCCTGTACAGCCAGAAAGGCGAACCGCGCGCCGCCGTCATCCAGCTGAAGAACCTGCTGCAGAAGGAACCCGACAACCAGGCGGCGCGCCTGCTGCTGGGCAGCGTGTATCTGGACACGGGCGACGCGCTGTCGGCCGAAAAGGAACTGCGCAAGGCGCAGACGCTGGGCGTGGCGCCGGACGACGTGCTGCCCCTGTTGGGCCGGGCATGGCTGATGCAGGGCCAGTACGAGCGGGCCCTGAAGGAATTGCCGCCCGATCCCGCGCAGCCGATGGCCGTGCAGGCGCTGCGCGGCGATGCCTTGCTGGCATTGGCACGCCGGGACCAGGCGCGCGCCGTATTTGCCGGCATGCTGGAACGCCGGCCGGGCCAGACCGAGGCACTGCTGGGCCTGGCGCGCCTGGCGGCGCTCGACCTCCAGCTGGCGGCGGCGCAATTGCTGGTCGACCAGGCCATGAAAGGCAGTCCCGGCAGCGTCGAAGCGCTGCGCCTGCATGGCGACCTGCAGCGTCTGCAAGGCAATAATGCCGGTGCGCGCCAGGCCTACCAGCAGATATTGACGCTCAAGCCGGACCAGGTGCAGGCGCGCATCGACCTGGCCAATCTCGATATCGGCGAAAGCCGCTTTGCCGAAGCGGCCGCGCATCTGGCCGCCGCGCGCAAAAGCGCACCGGGCAACCTGGGCGTGCTGCAGGCGCAGGCGCTGCTCGACTTTCGCCAAGGCAAGTACAAGGCGGCGCTGGAAGGCCTGCAACTGGTGCTCAAGGCCGCGCCCGAACACCAGCCGGCACTGCTGCTGGCCGCCGCGGTGCAGCTGGCTCTGGGTTCGCCGCAACTGGCGGAAAACTATCTGCGTCCCTTCCTGGCCGCGCAGCCGGCGCATTTATATGCGAACAAGATGATGGCATCGATTGAAATGGAGCGTGGCAAGGTCGACATGGTGATCGGCATGCTGCAGCCGCTGCTGGCCAGCTTTCCCGACGACGTGGAACTGCTGTCGCTGGCCGGCGAGGCGCACATGCGCGCGCGCCACTATGAACAGGCCAGCAGCTACTTCGAGAAAGCCAGCCTGCTGGCACCGGATACGGCCAAACTGCATCTGGCGCTGGGCGTGAGCCGCCTGGGCCAGGGAGAAAATGCGCGCGCAATCAGCGAACTGGAGCGCGCCAGCGCATTGGACGGCAAAACGTCGCAGGCGGGTACCATGCTGGTGATGACCTTGCTGCGCAACAAGGAAAACGCGCGCGCGCTGGCGGCCGTGCAGGCGATGGAAAAGCAGCAAGGCAGCAATCCGGCGCTGCTCAACCTGAAAGGAGGCGTGTACCTGGCGCTGGGCGACCTGCGCGCTGCGCGGGCCAGCTTCGAGCAGGTCCTGGCCCTCGACGCGCGCCATCTGCCGGCCCTGGCCAACCTGGCGCAGATCGACATGGCCGAGAAGCAGCCGGAGGCGGCCAGGAAACGCTACGAGCAGGCACTGGCGAAGGAGCCGAAAAACGCCGAGCTGGCCGCAGCGCTGGCCAAGCTGGCCGCCTCGCAGGGCCAGCTGGACGAAGCGCGCCGCTGGCTCGAAAAGGGCCATGCCGACCATCCCGAGGCCGTCGCGCCGGCCTTGTTGCTCAGTAACTTCTACCTGAGGACGGGGGCCACCGACAAGGCCCTGTCGCTGGCGCGCAGCGTGCAGAGCAGCAATCCCGACGACACCGATGCGCTGGCCCTGCGCGCGCAGGTCGAGTACAGCGCGGGCCAGACACAGGCGGCGCTGGACAGCTACGGCAAGCTGGCCAACTTGCAACCCGCGTCGGCGCCGCTGCAGATGCGCATTGCCAGCCTGCACCTGGCGCTGGGCGACCATACGGGCGCGCTGCAGGCAGCCAGGCGGGCGCAGGCGCTTGATCCGGCCCTGCTCGAGGCGCAGGTGATCGAAGTGGCGATGCAACTGGCCTTGAAACGGCCACGCGAGGCGCTTGCCGTCGCGCGCAAAGTGCAGCAGCAGCAACCAAAGCTGGCGGCCGGCTACAAGCTCGAAGGCGATGTGCTGATGGCGCGCAACCAGCCGCAAGAGGCGCTGAAGCTGTACGAACAGGCCTTTCAGATCAGCAAGACTGGTCCGCTGCTGGTGCAGATATACCGGGCCATGCTGGCCGCCGGCCAGGAAAAGCAGGCCGACGCGCGCATCGGGAGCTGGCTCGACGCCCATCCCGATGATGCCGCTACCCGGCTGTACCTGGCTGGCGCCAAGCTGAGCGGCAAGCAGTACCCGGCCGCGATCAGCCACTACCAGCGCATCGTGGCCCACGATGGCGGCAATGTGGTGGCCCTGAATGACCTGGCCTGGGCCTATCAGCAGCAGCAGGATGGCCGCGCGCTGGCCACCGCCGAACAGGCGCACAAGCTGGCGCCGGACAACCCGGCCGTGCTCGACACGCTGGGCTGGATCGCGCTGGAACAGGGTGACGCCGGGCGCGCCGCCACGCTGCTGCGCCGTGCCGCCGCGCTGTCGCCGGGGTCGGCCGATATCCAGTACCACCTGGGCGTGGCGCTGGCCAGGAGCGGCGACAAGCCGGCCGCGCGCCAGCAGCTCGAACGGCTGCTGGCCGGCCACAAGGACTTTGCGCTGCGGGCCGAGGCGCAGGCGCTGCTGGCCCAGCTGTAGGCCATGAGCGTATTGGCCGCGCGGCTGCTGGCCCTGCTTGCCGGCGCCGCTTTCCTGTCGGCGCTGCACCTTTATCCGCCAGCCCACGGCTGGCCGGTGTGGCTGTTTTACGGCCTGCTGCCTGGCTACTTCCTGCTGCTGTGCTGGCGCCCTGCCCTGTGGCTGCTGTGCCTGCCCGCCCTGCTGCCGGTACTCGACCTGGCGCCGTGGACGGGCTGGTTTTTCCTGGAAGAAGTCGACCTGCTGCTGTTGCTGACGCTGGCTTGCGGCTACTGGCGCTGGCAGCCCGGCGCCGGGGGCGCGCGCCTCGCCCCCGGCGCGCCAGGCTTGCTGTGGCTGGCCAGCCTGGCGGCGCTGGTGGCCCTGCTGCGCGGCCTGTTGCCGCTGCCGCCGGACCAGCTGAACGCCTGGAACGACTATCTGAGCCCGTGGAACAGCCTGCGCGTGGCCAAAGCCTGGTGCTGGGCCATATTGCTGCTGCCATTGTTGCTGCGCGATGCAGGGAGCGAACTGGGCGGATTGCGCCGCCATCTGCTGCCCGGCGTACTGTGCGGCCTGGCGCTGGTGGCGGGATGCGCGCTGTGGGAACGCGCGGTATTTCCCGGCATATTCAATATGGCCAGCGACTACCGCATCACGGCGCCGTTTTCCGCCATGCATACGGGCGGCGCGGCGCTCGACGGCTTCCTGGTGCTGGCCGTGCCGTTTGCCGTGCTGTGGCTGGCCCGCGCCCCTGGCCGCTGGCAGCGTGCTTGCGCCCTGTTGCTGCTGGCCCTGGCGCTGCATGCGGTGATGGCCACGTTTTCGCGTGCACTGTACGCGGCGCTGGCGGTGGCCGCCGTTACTGCCCTGGCCTGCCTGTACCGCGCGCAGCATAAACCGGGCTGGACACATCGCCAGCTGGCATGGTTCCTGTTGCCGGGAGCGGGCGCCACCTTTGTGCTGCTGGCGATGTTCCATGCGGCCGGCTACCGCGGCCTGCTGGCCGCGCTGGCCTTGCTGGCCGGCGCCTTTGTGCTGGCAACACGGCCGCTGCCATGGCGCATGGCGCCGGCCACCGTACTGTGCGGCCTCGCTCTGCAGGGGGTGCTGGCGGCGCTGTGGCCGGTAGAGAGCGCGAGCTGGTTCTTCAAGGCGCCGTATGCGCTGTTCCTGCTGTCGTGCGCCCTGCTGGGTGCCTGCCTGTGGCGCGGCGCGCTGCCGGCCGCCATGCTGGCGTTCACCATGCTGGCATGCAACACGGTGTGGATAGGCTGGCACTGGGCCGGCGCGGCGGCCTTGACGCCGGCGGCCCTGGTGGTGGCGCTGGCAGCGGTGCTGCTGCTCAACAGCCGGATGCGCAAGCCGCTGTGGCATTTGAGTGGCACCAGTCTCGCTGCGGCAGGGGCGGCGGCCATGCTGCTGATGCTGGCCATTCCCGTGTCCGCCAGCTATTACGCCAACCAGCGCTTTGCCACCACGACGGGCGACTTGCAACAGCGCCTGCGCCACTGGCGCGGCGCGCTGGCCATGATGCCGGCCGGCTGGAACGCTACCCTGTTCGGCATGGGTAGCGGAACCTTTCCCTCCAGCTATTTCTGGCGCAATACGCTGGGCGAGGTTCCGGCCCGCATCCGCTACGCCGAGGAAGCGGGCAACCGCTACCTGCGCCTGTCCAGTCCCGGCTACCGCGCCGGCTATGGCGAATTGCTGCGCCTGCTGCAACGGGTCGCCGTGCGGCCCGATACCGCCTATGCGCTGGCGCTCGATGTGCGCCGCCATGGCCCGATGCCGGTGCTGCAGCTGAAACTGTGCCAGCGGCAGCTGTTGTATGCGCACTATTGCGTGGCCGCGCCGCTGCGCCTGCTGCCGGTCACCGCCAACGCAGCCAACGCCAGCGGCGCGCCAGCGCCGTGGCAGCATTATCGGATGAGCATCGACAGCGCGCGGTTGGGCGACGGCAATTGGCTGCTGCGCGCGCCGGTGCAGCTGGAACTGGCGGCCAGCGGCCTGGCCGAGCCCGCCCTGATCGACGTCGACAATCTCAGCCTGCGCGGCCCCGATGGCCAGGAACTGCTGGCCAACGGCCAGTTTACGCAGACCAATGATGACTGGTTCTTCAGCAGCGACCATCATCATCTGCCGTGGCATATCAAGAACCTGTGGCTGCACCTGTATATCGAAACGGGCCTGGCCGGGCTTGCCGCCATGCTGGCACTGCTGGCCCTGGCCGGCGTGCGCCTGGCGCGCCGCGCCGCCAGTGCCGGGCATGGCGGCCATGGCGCCACGGCCATGCTGGCGGCACTGGCCGGCTTCCTGGCGGTCGGCGTGTTCGACAGCCTGCTCGACGTGCCGCGCATCGCGCTGCTGTTCTATCTGTTGCTGCTGTGCGCGCTGCTGCAGGCGACACCCGTCCCCACCGTTGAAAGGCCACCACGATGAAAGTCTTGCTGCTGCTGTGTTCCTGCCTGCTGCTGCCAGGCGCCTTCGCCCAAGGGCTGGAGCAGGCCATCGCGCGCGTCAAACCGGCGGTGGTCGGCATCGGCAGCCAGCTCAGGACGCGCACCCCGCCGATCCAGTTCATCGGCACCGGTTTTGCCACCGGTGACGGGCTGAGCGTGCTGACCTGCGCCCATGTGATCGAAAAACTGCTGGCGGCCAATCCCGGCGAGACCATCGGCATCCTCAGCGCGCAAGGTGCGGCGATGCAGTTCCGCGCCGCCGTGGTACAGGCGATCGATACCGAGCACGACCTGGCGCTGCTGCGCCTGTCCGGCACGCCCCTGCCCACCTTGCAGCTCGGCGACGCGGACGCCGTGCGCGAAGGCCAGGCCATGGCGTTTACGGGATTTCCGCTGGGCATGATACTGGGCCTGCGCCCGGCCACGCACCGCGCCACCGTCTCGGCGTTGACGCCAGTGGTCATCCCCAGCGAAAACGCGCTGCGGCTTGCGCCGAAACAGCTGGCACAGCTGCAAAAAACGCCGTATACCGTGTTCCAGCTCGATGCCACGGCCTACCCGGGCAACAGCGGCAGTCCCCTGTTCGACCCGGACAGCGGCCTGGTCTACGGCATCGTCAACCAGGTCTACGTCAAGGGACTCAAGGAAGCGGCCCTCAGCGCGCCGAGCGGCATCACGTACGCCATACCCGCCAGCCACATGCAGGCACTGCTGCTGAAAAACCGGTAGGCTCAGTCAGTTGCGCCCCTGGCGCAGGCGTTCGGTAATGCCAGGCTCATCCCATGTTGGAAAAAAAAAGGGATAGAACGAGCGCTCGCCGCCGTGCTGTTCCATCAGGCCGCCATATTTGCGGATCTGCTCGCCCATATAGCCCAGGTCCAGCCGCAGCAGCACGGCCGGCGCGCCCACGCGCGTGCATTCGCGTTCGCCGCCGAAATCCTTGAAACCCAGCATGCGCTTGTAGAACACCACGTGGCGCGGATTGACTTCGATCACATAATCGGTAAAACCGTGGATATTGTGCGCATAGATATACGAGATATGGATCAGGGCCGCAAACACGCGCTTGCTGACGCCCTTGTCGATCGCCAGGCGCGACGGTTCGCACAGGCGCCGGCCCTGCGCGCGCAGGGTGTCGAGCTTGTCGCGAAAATTTTCGTCGGCGGGCAATCCCGTTTCTTCGTTGTCGAGGCACAAGGTCATGGTGCCCACGGTGTCGCCGGCCGTTTCGGCGAACAGCGTGATTTTATTGAGCGCATGGGCGATGCCGGGATCGACCGCGTAGCCGCGCCAGCCATACATCTTGCGGATCAGCAGGCTGGCCGCTTCGCGGCGGCCGCGCGAGTTGGCCATGCGGATATGAAAGCGCTGCAAGTCGATCTCGTGCTCCATGGCGGGATCGATCTTGCCTTCCCCGACCACCAGGTCGGAAAAGCCGACCGGACTGTCAAAAGAAATAATGGGTTGGTCTTCAAAGCTCATCTTGTCCTCACTGAGACTGGCCGTCCGCCTGATCAACAGCAAACGGACTGATGCCAATGCCTTGTGACAAGGGCTAAACCGAAGAAGTTCCCGCCTTCCGCTAAAAAACAGAATAATTTATCGATGAAATAGCAAATTGCATATCAAAATTTGTCATAAATTGTACTTTAACAAATAAACGTGTCTTTTTGATAGCTCGGCACTGTTCAGAAAAAACTTTCCGGTATCAGCAGCACGTCGCCCGGCCGCATCATGATGTTGGCGGAAATATCGCCGTCGCGCAGCAGGTCGTCCAGCCGCACGCGCAGCTGCCGCTGCCCGCCCTCGCGCATGCGGATCACGCTGGCCTTGTTGCCGGCCGCAAAATCAGTAATGCC
Source organism: Janthinobacterium sp. (assembly GCF_031995485.1). Classification (NCBI taxonomy): domain Bacteria; kingdom Pseudomonadati; phylum Pseudomonadota; class Betaproteobacteria; order Burkholderiales; family Oxalobacteraceae; genus Janthinobacterium; species Janthinobacterium sp. Next base: position 56,032 of record NZ_DAMAGB010000035.1, on the reverse strand, counting down.
GCCGACGGCGATCAGCACGTCCATCAGCGACATGCCCTGGCGGTACGGCAGCGCCTGCGGCTTGGCGGCCTCGCCGATCACGCGGATCTGCTCCGCATACGGCCCGGAGAAATTGGTCACGATCACCGTCACCACCGGCTGCTGGATATATTTGCTCAGCGCCTGCTCGATATCGCGCGCCAGCTGGGTCGAGGTTTTGCCGCTGGCCGCCAGGTCTTCCACCAGCGGCGTGGTGATCTTGCCATCGGGCCGCACGGCCACGGTCAGCGACACTTCCGGATTGCGCCAGACCAGGATATTGACGGAGTCGCCCGGCCCGATCAGGTAATCGTGCAAGGGGGCGCTGTCTTCGGCCGGCGCCAGTTCCTGGCGGGTGCGGCAGCCGCCGAGAAAACTGGCGGCGGCCGCCAGGGCCAGCGCGCGGGTCATCAGGGCGCGACGTAACGGATTCATGCTGGTTCCCTTCAAAAATGTCGGCCATGCGGGAGGCCGGCTGGGCCGATAGCTTCCCATGATTAATAAAACCTGCACGGCCCTGCTTGAGGAGTATCAAGAAGCAATCATCTTGGGAAATTTTGTGGCGGCATCGCCCTATACTTTGCTCTCTCGACAAGAAAAACTGCCGTTTTCGCCCTGCTGCGCCCAGCTACTGTTACCTGAAGGAAGCGACATGGAGGAATTGATACAGCAAGTGCTCTCTGCCCTGAAAGGCATCTGGAAGTACCGCTGGCATGCGGTGCTGGTGGCCTGGCTGGTGGCGATCGCCGGTTTCATCAAGGTGATCAGCCTGCCGGACAACTACCAGACTTCGGCGCGCGTGTTCGTCGATACGCAAACCATCCTCAAGCCGCTGATGGCCGGCATGACCACCGTGCCCAATACCGAGCAGCAGGTGGCCATCATGAGCCGCACCCTGCTCAGCCGCCCGAATGTCGAACGCGTGATGCGCATGGTCGACCTCGATCTCGACAGCCGCACCGTGCGCCAGCACGAGGCGCAGCTCGACGATCTGATGCGCAACATCAAGATCAGCGGCACCAATGCCTACGACATCTACACCATCAGCTACAGCGGCCCGCAGCCGAAGGTGACGCGCGACGTGGTGCAGAGCCTGCTGACCATCTTTGTCGAAGGCAGCTTCCAGGGAAAGAAAGGCGACTCGCAAAAGGCGGTGCAATTCATCGACGAGCAAATCAGGAATTACGAGGAAAAGCTGAGCGCGGCGGAAAACCTGATGAAGGACTTCAAGATCCGCAACAATATGCTGCTGCCGCGCCAGGGCATCGATTACGGCGGCCAGTTGCTGAACATGTCCGACAGCCTCAATGCCGCCAAACTGGAACTGCTGGAAGCGGAACAGTCGCGCCAGGCGATCCAGAGCCAGATCGAGGGCGACGCACCGGTACTGGACCTGGAGCCGAGCGCGGCCGCCATCACAAATCCCGAACTCGACGAGCGCATCGCCACGATTAACAAGAATCTCGACAGCCTGCGCCTGCAATACACGGAATTGCATCCCGACATCGTGGCCGCGAAACGCCTGGTGGAACAGCTGGAACAGCGCAAGATCGAGGAAAGCAAGCTGCGCAACGCTGCCGGCGACCCCGGCAAGAACTACAGCCCGATGCTGCAGCAGCTGAAAGTGGCGCTGACGGAGGCGGACGCCAAGGTGGCCGCAATCAGGGCGCGGGTGGCGGAATATACGGCGCGCAACGAACGCCTGCTGGCGCAAAGCAATGCGGTGCCCGAGGTCGAGTCGCAGCTGGCCCAGCTGAACCGCGACTATGTGATCAACAAGGAAAACTACGAAAAGCTGATCGGCCGGCGCGAAGCGGCCAAACTGTCCGGCGAACTCAGTTCCACCACCGACATGATGGCGTTCAAGATCATCGACCCGCCCACCATCCCTTTGAGTCCGATCGGCCCGAACCGGCCGCTGCTGTTCAGCGCGGCGCTGGCCGCGGCGCTGGTGGCCGGCATTGCCGCGGCGTTGCTGATCAGCCAGATCCGCCCGACCTTCCTCAGTCCGTCCGAACTGCGCGACGCGACGGGGCTGTCCGTGCTGGGCACGGTGGCAATGAACTGGACCGAACCGCAGCAGACGCGCCAGCGCCGCGCGCGCTATGCGTTTGCCGGCTGCCTGGGCAGCCTGTTCATGCTGTATGGCGGAGTGGTGGCGGCCGCGCTGCTCAAATTCTAGCTGCAGGAACGGACAGGAGAGACCATGAACGCGAACCAGCATGACGGGCAGCAGGCCAACGACGCGGCGCCGCTGGAAGTGGCGGAAGCGGCGGCGCCCTACGAGGTCGATGGCGCCGATGGCGCCAGCGCCGCCACGCCGGCCTCGCCGCACTACCGCGCACTGAACCTGGCGCGGCTGCAGGCGCAGGGCATGGTCACCCACGACGGCGGGCGCACCTCGGTGGCGGAAGACTTTCGCATCATCAAGCGCCCGCTGCTGCGCAACGCGCGCGCCACCGGCGCCGACGCGATCCGCCACGGCAACCTGATCGTCGTCACCAGCGCCATGCCCGGCGAAGGCAAGACCTACTGCGCCGTCAACCTGGCCATGAGCATCGCCATGGAAATGGACATGACGGTGCTGCTGGTCGACGCCGACGTGGCGCGTCCGTCCGTGCTCAAGACGCTGGGCCTGGCGCCCGAACCGGGGCTGATGGACGTGCTGCTCGACGAGCGCCTGGAAATGTCGGACGTGATCCTGAAAACCAATGTCGCCACCCTGAGCATCCTGCCGGCCGGGCGCAGCAACAAGCATGCCACGGAACTGCTGGCCAGCCGCGCCATGAGCCGCCTGCTGGCCGAGATCGCCAGCCGCTACGCGGACCGGATCGTCGTGTTCGATTCGCCGCCGCTGCTGATCACCAGCGAAGCCCACGCGCTGGTCGGGCAGATGGGGCAAGTGGTGATGGTGGTCGAGGCGGAAACGACGACCCAGCATGCGGTCAAGGAAGCACTGCGCCAGATTGAATCGTGCGAGCATATCAACCTGATCTACAACAAGACCAGGGGGTTTCCCGGCAACGATTACTATGGCTATGGCTATTACGACTAGCCAGGCCAGGCTATCGCGGCTGGCCCCCATGCTGTTGTTGTTGATAGCGCAGCGCGCCAGCGCGCTGGACTGGCTGGTCGCGCCGTCGCTGCGCCTGCGCGAGAGCTACAGCGACAACGCCCTGCTGGCCCCGCCCGGCCAGGAAAAATCCGATTTCATCACCGAAATTGCGCCCGCCATCGCCCTGATCGCCACCGGGCCGCGCCTGCAGCTGCACCTCGACGCCAGCTGGCGCAAGTTTCTGTCGCGCCAGCGCGCCGACAGCGACACGGTGCAACTGCAGGGCGCGGCCAATGCGGTACTGCTGAAGGACTGGCTGCACCTGGACGCGCGCGCCAGCGTCAGCCAGCAGAACATTTCGCCGTTCGGCGCGCCCGTGATCGATACCCTGCCCGACGGACAGAACCGGAGCACCGTGCGCGCCACCGTGCTGAGCCCCTATCTGCGCCACCGTTTCCCCGCGCTGGGCACGGCCGAACTGCGCTATACGCGCGCCAATGTATCGGGCGGCAACAATCTGCTGTCCACCCACAGCGACGAGCTGCAAGCCCGGTTTGACGGCGAACCGCGCGGACGGGGCTGGACCTGGAACGCCAGCGCCGATGTGCGGCGCACGCAGGACAGCGTGCTGGCGCCTCAGCGCAAGGAACGGGCCAGCGTGGGCCTGCGCTACCCGTTCAGCCGCAAGTGGGCCGGCACGGCCAGCGTGGGCGCGGAAAAGGAAGGCTATGAAGCGAACGACGGGCGCAATCCGCAGGGCCGCTTCTGGTCGCTGGGCGGCGTCTGGACGCCCTCGCCGCGCACCAGCGTGGCCTTCAGCACGGGGCGGCGCTTTTTCGGCCAGACCTACAGCCTGGACGCCCATTTCCTGCAGCGCCATAACAACTGGTCGCTGCAGTACAGCGAAGACATCACCACCATGCCGGCCCAGTTTGCACGGCTGGGCGACAGCGACGCGGCCGGCCTGCTCGACCAGCTGTGGCGCGGCCTGTTTCCCGACGCGCAGGACCGGCGCCTGCGCATCGACGCGTTCTTGCGCTATGCCAATGCGCAGGGAGATGCGGGTGCCCTCAATTACTTCAGCCACCGCTACTACCTGCAAAAGCAGCTCAAACTGAACCTGGCGCGCGCCACGCCGAAGAGCACGCTGTTGCTGGGAGCGACCGCCGTCGACCGCACGGCGCAGACCGACAGCGGCATCGACAGCGCCTTGCTGCCCGGCATCGACCTCGGCAGTACGGATCACACGCGCCAGCTGGGCGCAAGCGCCGGCTGGAGCTGGCGCGCCTCGGCGCGCGGCAGCGTCAATGTCAATGCCGCCTACGCCAGCGTGCGCTCGCTGAGCACCTTGCGGCGCGATGACAACCTCACCATGACAGCCGGCTACAGCCGCATCCTGCAACCGAACATGACGGCGGCGATCGACGTGCGCCGCACCCGGCATCACAGCAACCGCGGCGGCAATTTCCGCGAAAACGGCGTCAGCGCCACGCTCACCATGCGCTTCTAAGGAGACCCCATGTACGATCCTGTCCCGCAGTCCGGCCGGCCGCACCTGCTGTGCGTGGTGGCGGCGCGTCCGAACCTGATGAAGATGGCGCCGATCCTGGCCGCTTTTGCGCAGGTGGCGCCGCAGGTGCGCGTGACCCTGCTGCATACGGGCCAGCATTACGATGCGGCCATGAATGACCAGCTGTTTGCCGACCTGGGCCTGCGTGCGCCCGATATCAACCTCGAGGTCGGCTCGGGCAGCCATGCCTGGCAGACGGCCGAAATCATGCGCCGCTATGAACCCGTGCATATTGAACTGGCGCCGGATGCGGTGCTGGTGGTGGGCGACGTCAATTCCACGCTGGCCTGCGCGCTGGTGGCGGCCAAGCTGGGCACGGCCGTGATCCATGTCGAAGCGGGCCTGCGCAGCGGCGAGCGCAGCATGCCCGAGGAAATCAACCGCGTGCTGACCGATCAGTTGTCAAGCCTGCTGTTTACCAGCGAAACGGGGGCGCGCGCCAATCTGCTGCGCGAAGGCATCGTGGACGAGCGCATCCATTTTGCCGGCAACGTGATGATCGACAGCCTGCTGCGCCAGCTGCCGGACGCCGTGCCGCCGCGCGTGGCCTTGCAGGCACACGGCCACGACTGCCCGCCAGCCTATGGCCTGCTGACCCTGCACCGTCCGTCGAATGTCGACGATGGCGCGCGCCTGGCCGCCCTGATGGCGGCGATGGCGGACCTGTCCCGGCAGCTGCCGCTGCTGTTCCCCATCCATCCGCGCACGCGCGCCATGCTGGACCAGGCCGGGCTGGGCGAGGTATTGCGGCACCGTGCCATCCTGGCGCTGCCGCCGCTGGGCTATCTGGAAATGCTGGGCCTGATGCAGGGCGCGCGCCTGGTGCTGACCGATTCGGGCGGCATCCAGGAAGAAACCACGGCGCTGGGCATCCCTTGCCTGACCCTGCGCGACAACACGGAACGCCCCGTCACTGTCAGCGAAGGCACCAATACCGTCGCCGGCACGCAGCCGGCGATGATCCTGGCGCAGGCGCGCGAGGTGCTGCGCACCGGCGGCAAGCGCGGGCGCATTCCGCAATACTGGGATGGCCATGCGGCTGAACGGATTGCGGCCACCACCGCGCAATGGCTGGCCCGGCGGATGACCTTGCCATGAGCGCGCCGCTGCGCAATGCGCTGACCATCGATGTCGAGGATTACTTCCAGGTCTCGGCATTTGCGCCGCATATCGCGCGTGCCGACTGGCCGCGCATCGCGTGCCGGGTGGAGGCGAACGTCGAGCGCATCCTGCAGTTGCTGGAACAGCGCCAGGTGCATGCCACCTTTTTCACGCTTGGCTGGATCGCCGAACGCCACCCGGCCATGCTGCGGCGCATTGCCGCTGCCGGCCATGAAGTGGCCAGCCACGGCCATGCGCACCTGCGCGCCTGCGGCCAGTCGCGCATCGAATTCCTGCATGACGTGGTGCTGAGCAAGTCCATTCTCGAACAACTGACGGGCCAGGCCGTGCTCGGCTACCGCGCGCCCAGCTTTTCGATCGGCGCGGCCAACCTGTGGGCGCTCGACGTGCTGCAGGAAGCGGGCTACCGCTACAGTTCCAGCATCTATCCGATCCGCCACGACCATTACGGCATGCCCGAGGCGCCGCGCTTTGCCTGGCGCCCGCGCGGCGCACAGGGCGTGCTGGAACTGCCCATCAGCACCGTGCGCCTGGGCCGGCACAACTATCCGGCCGGCGGCGGCGGCTACTTTCGCCTGCTGCCTTATCCGCTGTCGCGCTGGCTTTTGCGCCGCATCAATTCGCATGATGGCCAGGCTGGCATATTCTATTTTCACCCTTGGGAACTCGATCCGCAGCAACCGCGGCCCGCCGGGCTGGGCTGGAAGACGCGTTTTCGCCATTACCTGAACCTGGAACGGATGGAAGCGCGGCTGGCGCGGCTGACACTGGACTTTGCCTGGGACCGCATGGACCGTATTTTTCTAGAAGGAAAATAATGCACGAGGCGAGCCCTTCCACCGATAGCGCAGCAGCCGTGCTTGCCGGCAGCAGCAGCGGCAGCAGCGGCGCCACCACCGTGCATCGCCTGCAGCCGCAAGACCATGGCCGCTGGGATGCGTTCGTGCAAAACTGTCCCGAGGCGACGTTTTTCCACCGCGCCGGCTGGCACACCATCATGGAGCAGGGTTTCGGCCACGCCGGCCATTTCCTGTATGCCGAACAGGACGGCCGCATTACGGGCGTGCTGCCGCTGGTCCATATGCGCGGCCTGCTCTGCGGCAAGGCGCTGGTATCGCTGCCGTTCTGCGTGTATGGCGGCATCGCGGCCAGCGGCGCGCCGGCGCGCCATGCGCTCGACGCGCAGGCCCAGGCGCTGGCGCGGCAACTGGGCGTGGGACACCTGGAATACCGCCAGCGCGACGGCGTGCTCCCTGATGGCTGGCAAGGCAAACCGCTGTATGCGACCTTCCGCAAGACGCTGCTGGCAGACGACGAACAGAATCTGCTGGCGATCCCGCGCAAGCAGCGTGCCGTCGTGCGCAAGGCCATTGCGGCCGGGCTGCACGGCACGCTCGACGATGATCTCGACCGTTTCTACCCTTTGTACGCGGGCAGCGTGCACCGGCTCGGCACGCCCGTGTTTGCACGGCGCCACTTTGCCCTGCTGCGTACCGTATTCGGCAGCGACTGCGACATTCTCACCATCTGCCATGGCAGCGAGGCACAGGCCAGCGTGCTGTCGTTTTACTTTCGCGGCGAGGTGCTGCCGTATTATGGCGCCGGCAGCGTGCTGGCGCGCCGCACCGGCGCCAACGATTTTCTGTACTGGGAGCTGATGCGCCGCGCCGCCGCGCGCGGGCTGCGCCAGTTCGATTTCGGCCGCAGCAAGACCGGCACGGGCGCCTTCGATTTCAAGAAGAACTGGGGCTTTGCGCCGCAGCCGCTGCCGTATGCCTACAAGCTGTTCGGTGCCGCGGCGCTGCCGGACGTCAACCCGCTGAACCCGAAATACGCGTTGTTCATCCGCGCCTGGCGCCGCCTGCCGCTGTCGCTGGCCAACCTGCTGGGGCCGCATCTGGTGCGGCAGCTGGGCTAGCCATGCGCGAACTGCTCTTTCTCGTACACCGCCTGCCGTATCCGCCCAACAAGGGCGACAAGATACGTTCCTGGCACATGCTGCAATACCTGAGCCGGCATTTCCGCGTCCACCTGGGCTGCTTCATCGATGACGCCGCCGACTGGCAACACACGCGCCAGGTGGCGGACCTGTGCGCCAGTACCCGCTTTATCGACTTGCCGCCGCTGTCGGCCCGCTGGCGCGCCGTGCAGGCGCTGCTGGCGCGCCAGTCCATGAGCGTGCAATATTATCGCGACGAGCGCATGCTGGAATGGGTGGCGGGCGTGCTGTCGACCGGACGCGTGCGCCACGCGCTGGCCTATTCCGGGCCGATGGCGCAGTATGTCGATGGCAGCGCCGGGCGCGCGCTGCACCGCGTGATCGATTTTGTCGATGTCGATTCCGACAAATGGCGCCAGTACGGCGACAGCAAGCCCTGGCCGCTGTCGCAGCTGTACCAGCGCGAGGCTCATTTGCTGCTGCAATATGAACGCCATATCGCGCAGCAGTTTTCCGCCGCCAGCTTTGTCTCCGAGGCCGAGGCCGCGCTGTTTCGCCTGTGCGCCCCGCTGGCGCGGCGCAAGACGCGGCATTTCAATAACGGCGTCGACACCGGCTATTTCGCGCCGGGCGCTGGCCAGTCCCATCCCTATCGGCCAGGTACGCAAGTGCTGGTATTTACCGGCGCGATGGACTACTGGCCCAATATCGACGCCGTGCAGTGGTTCGTGCGCGCTGTGTGGCCGGCCCTGCGGCGCCAGTTTCCGCAGCTGGCGTTCTACATCGTCGGCAGCCGGCCCACTGCGCGCGTGCGCGCGCTGAGGCGCGTGGCCGGCGTGACGGTGACCGGCACGGTGGACGATATCCGACCCTACCTGGCCGGCGCCACGCTGGCGGTGGCGCCGCTGCGCATTGCGCGGGGCGTGCAGAACAAGGTGCTCGAAGCGATGGCGATGGGGAAAATCGTGCTGGCCTCGCCCCAGGCGCTGGAAGGCATCGCCGCCCAGCCCGGACTGGAGTTGCTGCTGGCGCGCGATGAAGCCGAATTCATCCACCATGCGGCGCGGGTGCTGCGCGCCGCCGACGGCCAGGCCACACACGCCGCCATGGCCGCAGCGGCGCGCCAGCTGATCGTGCAGGACTACAACTGGGAGCGCAATCTGCAGAGCCTGGGCGCCATGCTGCAGGTGCAGCCCTTTGCCGCCAGCACCACCCAGCCGCCGCTGCCGGAGTTCTTTCCATGAAACTGGCCTCGCGCACGGTGGCCGCCGGCATGCCGGCCCCGCGGGCGAAACCCGCAGCGCCGCCGTCCGCCATGCTGACGCATGGCGTGCCGGCGCTGCTGCTGGCCATGACCGCCATCGTGCTGCTGTACCATGCCACCTTCTGGGGCATGCTGGAAGTGTGGTCGCGCTCGCAGACGTTCGCGCATGCCTTTCTGTTCGTGCCCATCAGTATCTGGCTGGCCTGGCGCCAGCGCGCCCGGCTGGCACGATTGACGCCGCGCCCATCGTGGGCCGGTGCGCTGCTGCTGGCCGGCCTGGGCCTGGCCTGGCTGCTGGCCGACCTGGCCTATGTGCAGGCGGCCGAGCAATATGCGGCCACGGCCATGCTGCCCGCATCGGTGCTGGCCACCCTCGGCTGGCCCGCCACGCGCGTGCTGGCCTTTCCGTTGGCCTATCTGTTCCTGGCCGTGCCGTTCGGCGAGGTATTCCTGCCGCCGCTGATCGATTTCACGGCCAGCTTCACGGTGGGCGCGCTGCAGCTGTCGGGCGTGCCGGTATTCCGTGATGGCAACTACTTTTCCCTGCCGACCGGCAACTGGTCGGTGGTGGAAGCGTGCAGCGGCCTGCGCTACGTAATCGCCTCGCTGGCCCTGGGCGCATTGTTTGCCCATTTGCATTTTCAAAGCCCGGGCCGCCGGCTGGCCGTGCTGGCCAGCGCGCTGCTGGTGCCGATCCTGGCCAATGGCGTGCGCGCCTGGCTGATCGTCATGCTGGGCCACCACAGCGACATGCGTCTGGCGGTGGGGGTCGATCATCTTATTTATGGCTGGCTGTTTTTCGGCGCGGTGGCGCTGCTGCTGTTCCTGATCGCCCGGCGCTGGCGCGAACCGGCGCCCGGCCTGCCGCCTGCCGCCATCTCCGTGCCGGCCCCGGTCACGCCGGCGCCGCGCTCCGGGTTCGCCGCCACCAAGGCCGCCATTGCCTGCGTGATGGTTGCCGCCATCTGGCCGGCGCTGGCCTTGCATAGCAGTGTCCCGGCACCGGCAGCGGGCCAGCCGGTCGGCTGGCCGGAACTGCCGGCGCCACCGGGCTGGCGCTTGGAAGCCGTGGCGCCACCGGACTGGAACGCCGTGTTTGCCGGCGCACCGGCGCGCTACGCCGCCACGTACCGCCAGGGCGATACCGCTGTCAGCGTGCAGCTGGCCTGGTATGCGCGCCAGGGCCGCGATGCGGAACTGCTGACGCATCAGGTGGCGCCGTTCGGACCGCGCTCCCTGCCTCTGGCGCAGCAAACGCGGCAGCTGACGCTCAACGGGCGAACGCAGCAGGTGCGCGAAACCCTGCTGGCCCATGGCGGCAAACGCGTGCTGGTGTGGCGCAGCTTCCGCCAGGGCGGCGTGCCGACGGCCAATCCGGTGCTGGTCAAGCTGCTGCTGGCCAGGGCCAGGCTGTCCGGCACGCGCCAGGACGGCGCCGACATCATGGTGTCGCTGCCTTACGATGAGCTGTCGCCGCCGCCGCGCGCGCAATTGCAGGCCTTCCTGCAGGCGGCGCTGCCAACCATCGAACGCCAGTTGCAGGAGTTGCCTCATGCGCCTTGAGACGGCACCGCCGCTGATCGTCCATGTGATCCACCAGCTCGACGTGGGCGGCCTGGAGAACGGCCTGGTCAACCTGATCAACCATCTGCCGCCCGGGCGCTACCGGCACGCCATCGTCTGCCTGAAAAACGCCACCGCGTTTCGCCAGCGCCTGCGCGCGCCGGGCGTCGATATCATCAGCCTGGACAAGCGCGAAGGCAAGGACCCGCTGCACTACCTGCGCCTGTACCGGGTGCTGCGGCAATTGCAGCCGAGCCTGGTGCACACGCGCAACCTGGGCTGCATCGAAGCGCAGCTGGTGGCCTGCCTGGCCGGCGTGCCGCTGCGCGTGCACGGCGAACATGGGCGCGAGATCAACGACCTGCACGGCGCCAGCCGCAAATACCGGCTGCTGCGCAAGCTGATGCGGCCACTGGTGCAGCATTTCATTGCCGTCAGTGCCGACCTGGGCCAGTGGCTGGTGCAGGCGATCGGCGCGCGGCCGTCTACCGTCAGCCATATCGGCAACGGCGTCGACAGCCTGCAGTTTCATCCGCGGCTTGGGCCGCCGGCCGTGGTCGGGCCGCCCGGCTTCCTGCAGCACGGGGCGTATGTGATCGGCAGCGTCGGGCGCATGGCGGCAGTCAAGGATTTCCAGTCGCTGGTGCAGGCCTTTTTGCTGTTGCTGCGGGAACCGGGGGCACGGGCGCGCCTGCGCCTGATGATCGTCGGCGACGGCCCCTGCCGCCAGGCCTGCCTGGAGCTCTTGGCGCAGGCCGGGGCGCAGGATCTGGCCTGGCTGCCCGGCGCGCGCGACGACGTGGCGCAGCTGCTGCGGGCGATGGATGTGTTCGTGCTGCCATCGCTGGCAGAAGGCAGCTCGAACACCATCCTGGAAGCGATGGCCAGCGCGCTGCCGGTGGTGGCGACCGAGGTGGGCGGCAACGCCGAGCTGGTCCAGTCGGGCTGGAACGGCATGCTGGTACCGCCGCGCTCGCCCGAACTGCTGGCCGACGCGCTGTCTGACTACTGCCGCAGTCCCGAACTGGGTCGCCGCCATGGCGCGCGCGGGCGGCGCCTGGTGCTGGCCGAACACAGCCTGGCCGCCATGGCCGGCGCCTACCTGGCCGTGTACGACCGCCTGACAGGGGCGCAGTCGCCCTCCCCGCTTTCCACTTATCCCTGAAAGGACGTCCATGTGCGGCATCGTCGGCATCTTTGATTTGCAGGGCCAGCGCGATATCGACGCCGCGCTGCTGGCGCGCCTGACCCGCAGCCTGCGCCACCGCGGGCCGGACGAGGACGGCATGCACCGCGAACCGGGGCTGGGGCTGGGCCACCGGCGCCTGTCGGTGATCGACCTGGCCAGCGGCCAGCAGCCGCTGTTCAATGCCGACCGCAGCGTGGCCATCGTCTTCAATGGCGAAATCTACAATTACCGCAGCCTGATGGCCGAGCTGCGCCAGTTCGGCCATCAGTTCCGCACCAGCAGCGATACGGAAGTCATCGTGCATGCCTGGGAGCAATGGGGCGAACAGTGCGTGCAGCGCCTGCGCGGCATGTTCGCGTTTGCCCTGTGGGACCGGCGCCGCCATCTGCTGTTCCTGGCGCGCGACCGGCTCGGCGTCAAGCCCTTGTATTATGGCGAACTGACGGACGGCACGCTGGCCTTCGGCTCCGAACTGAAAGCGCTGTTGGCGCACCCGGCCATGCCGCGCGAACTCGATCCGCTGGCGGTGGAGGACTATTTCGCCTATGGCTATGTACCCGAGCCGCGCAGCATCTTCCGTCATGCGTGCAAGCTGCCGCCCGGCCATACGCTGTGCATCCGCGCCGGCCAGCCGGTGCCGGCGCCGCGCCAGTACTGGGATGTACCATTCACGCCGCATGCGCCGGCCAGCGAGGCGCAGGCTGCCGACGAACTGCTGGCGCGCCTGCGCGAAGCGGTGCGCATCCGCATGGTGGCCGAAGTGCCGCTGGGCGCGTTCCTGTCCGGCGGCGTCGATTCGAGCGCCGTGGTGGCGATGATGGCCAGTGTCAGCGCCGCGCCTGTCAATACGTGCTCGATCTCGTTTGGCGACCCGGCGTACAACGAGGCGCGCTACGCCAGCATGGTGGCGCGCCGCTATGGCACCGCGCACCACGCGCAGCAGGTGGAATCGGACGACTTCGAATTGATCGACCTGCTGGCCACCCTGTATGACGAGCCGTTTGCCGACAGCTCGGCCATGCCCACCTACCGCGTGTGCCAGCTGGCGCGCCGCCGCGTCACGGTGGCGCTGTCGGGCGACGGCGGCGACGAAAGCCTGGCCGGCTACCGCCGCTACCGGCTGCATGCGCGCGAGGAAAAAGTGCGCGCCATGCTGCCGCTCGGCATGCGCCAGTCGCTGTTCGGCACCTTGGGCCGCTGGTACCCGAAAGCGGACTGGGCGCCGCGCTTCCTGCGCGCCAAGACCACCTTCGAAGGGCTGGCGCGCGACACCACCGACGCCTATTTCCACAGCGTCAGCATGCTCGGCGACGCCATGCGCGCGCGCCTGTTCAGTCCGGAACTGCGGCGCCAGCTGCAAGGCTACCGCGCGGTCGAGGTGCTGCGCCGACATGCGCAGGCCAGCCCGGCGCAGGATCCCTTGTCGCAGGTGCAATATCTTGATCTGAAGACCTACCTGCCCGGCGACATCCTGACCAAGGTCGACCGCGCCAGCATGGCCCATGCGCTGGAAGTGCGCTCGCCGCTGCTCGACCATGAACTGGTGGCCTGGCTGTCCGGCCTGCCGCCACAGCTCAAATTGCGCGGCGGCACAGGCAAATACCTGCTCAAGCAGGCGCTGCGCCCGCTGTTGCCGGACGACTTGCTGTACCGGCGCAAGATGGGTTTTTCGGTACCGCTGGCCGACTGGCTGCGCGGCCCGCTGCGCCAGCGCCTGCAGCAGCGCCTGACCAGTCCGGTCATGGCGCAATGCGGCCTGTTCGACATGGACTATGTGCGCCAGCTGGTCGACCAGCATGGCAAGGGCCAGCGCGACCATAGCGCGCCGCTGTGGTCGCTGCTGATGTTCGAGTCCTTCCTGCGCCAGGTCTTGCCGCTGCCCGCGCCGACCGTGTCCGAACTGGCCACCGCCTAGGCACACCCGACCCTCGCTGACACGGACCCGCCCATGCGCATCCTGCACATCCTCGACCATTCGCTGCCGCTGCACAGCGGCTATACGTTTCGCACCGTGGCCATCCTGGCCCAGCAGCGCGCGCTGGGCTGGGACACGGCGCACCTGACTGGCGCCAAGCAGGGCGCGACGGATGCCGCCGAGCAATCGAGCGGCGGCTGGCACTTCTACCGCACCGCCCCCATTGACCGCTGGTGGGCGCGCCTGCCGTTGCTGCGCCAGCTGGGCGTGATCCGGGGACTGGCGCGGCGCTTGCGCCAGCTTGCGCTGCAGCTCAGGCCCGATATCCTGCACGCCCATTCGCCCGCTCTCAATGCCGTGGCCGCGCTCGGCGTCGGGCGCGCACTGGGCATCCCGGTGGTGTATGAAGTGCGCGCCTTCTGGGAAGATGCGGCCGCCGACCATGGCAGCAGCCGTCCCGGCGGCCTGCGCTACCGGCTGACGCGGGCGCTGGAAACGTTTGCATTGCGCCGCGCCGACGCCGTCACCACCATCTGCGAAGGCCTGCGCCAGGACATGCTCGAGCGCGGCGTGCCGGCAGATAAAATCACCGTGATACCGAACGCCGTCGATCTCGCCGCGTTTGGCGCGCCAGCCATCGATGCCGGGCTGGCGGGCAGGCTGGGCCTCGATGGCCATCCCGTGATCGGCTTTATCGGCTCCTTCTATGCCTATGAAGGCCTGGCGCTGCTGCTGCGGGCCATGCCGCGCCTGCTGGCGGAGCAGCCTGGACTGCGCCTGCTGCTGGCCGGCGGCGGCCCGCAGGAAGCGGCCTTGCACGCGCTGGCGTTTGAACTGGGCATTACCGGCCAGGTGGTATTTGCCGGGCGCGTGCCGCACGAGCAGGTGGCGCAGTATTACCAGCTGATCGACGTGCTGGTCTATCCGCGCCTGCCGATGCGATTGACGGAACTGGTCACGCCGTTGAAACCGCTCGAAGCGATGGCGCAGGGCCGCCTGGTGGCCGCCTCGGACGTGGGCGGGCATCGCGAACTGATCCGGCATGGCAGGACCGGCGTGCTGTTTCGCCCGGATGACGCCGACGCCCTGGCCAGTACCGTGCTGGCCCTGCTGCGCGAGCCGGCCAGCTGGCCGCTGCTGCGCCGCCAGGCGCGCGACTACGTGGAACAGGAACGCAGCTGGGCCGGCAGCGTGGCGCGCTATGCGCCGGTCTACCAGCGCCTGGCGGCCGCCCGTACGGCAGAGCGGGCTGCGGGACGGCCTGCGGAGAGCCGGTCATGATGCTGGCTGGCATGCGCATCGCGCTGGTGGGACCCCAGGCGCCGCCGGCCGGCGGCATGGCCAACCAGACGGCGCAGCTGGCGCAGCTCTTGCGTGCCGAAGGCGCGAAGGTGGAACTGCTGGCCGTCAACGCCGGCATGCTGCCGCGCTGGTTCGAGCGCATCCGCTACCTGCGCGCCATGCTGCGCCTGCCCGTCTACGTGTGGCGCGTGTGGCGCGCCAGCCGCACGGTCGATCTGTTCCACGTGATGGCCAACTCGGGCTGGGCCTGGCATCTGCAGGCCGCGCCGGCCATCTGGATCGCCAGCCTGTGCGGCAAACCCGTGCTGCTCAATTACCGCGGTGGCGAGGCGGCCGCCTTTTTTGCCCGCCATCCGCGCCTGGTGGCGGCCACCCTGCACCGCGCCGATGCGATCGCCGTGCCGTCGCGCTTTTTGCAGGAGATCTTCGAGCAATACCGCCAGGCGGCCCATATCGTGCCCAATATCGTCGACCTGCACCGTTTTGTACCGGCCCGCTCGGCTCCCCCCACGCCACAAATCCTGGTCGCGCGCCATCTGCAGGCGCTGTACGACAATGCCAGCGCCGTGCGCGCGTTTGCCCTCGTGCGCGCGGAGATTCCCGGCGCGCGCCTGGTGCTGGCCGGCGATGGGCCGGAGCGGGACGCCCTGGCACGGCTGGCCGCCAGCCTGGACCTGGGCGATGCCGTCGAGTTTGCGGGCCACGTCGACAATGCCGGCATGCCGGCCCTGTACCAGGCCAGCAGCATCGTGCTCAATCCCAGCCTGGCCGACAATATGCCGATCTCCGTGCTCGAAGCGCTGGCCTGCGGCGTGCCCGTCGTCAGCACCAATGTGGGCGGCATTCCGGCCCTGCTGCAGCATGGCGTGACGGCGCTGCTGGTGTCGCCGGGCGACGTGCAGGCCATGGCGCAGGCCATGCTGGCCCTGCTGCGCGCGCCGCAGCTGGCGCAGCAGCTGGCAAGCAGCGGCCTGGCGCATGCCGCGCAATTCGACTGGCGGCAGGTGGCGCCGCAACTGGCGATGCTGTACCGGCGCATCCTGGCCGCGCCGCGGCCCGCCGGCTATGCGCGGCTGGCCGGGCGCTGGCTGTTTCCGCTGCATGAAAAGTTCAAGCGGCACGACAGCGTGCGGCTGCTGCGCCGCATGGAACGGTCGCAATGGTGGAGCGCGCAGCAGCTCGAACGCTGGCGCCTGGCGCGCCTGCGCAGCCTGCTGCGCCATGCTGGCAAGCATGTGCCCTACTACGGCGAGCTGTTCCGGCGCAGCCGATTCGATCCGCGCCAGGTGCACCGCCTGCACGACCTGGCCCGTCTGCCGCTGCTGCGCAAGGCCGATATCAGCGCCGCGCGCGACGCCTTCAAGTCCGACCGCGCCGAGGGACTGCGCCCGTTCGCCACCGGCGGCTCCAGCGGCGAGCCGCTGCAGTTCTACCTGGGCCGGCGCCGCATCAGCCACGATATCGCCGCCAAATGGCGCGCCACGCGCTGGTGGGGCGTCGATATCGGCGAGCGCGAGGTGGTGCTGTGGGGTTCGCCGATCGAACTGCATGCCCAGGACCGGCTGCGCCGCCTGCGCGACTGGCTGCTGCGCAGCACCTTGCTGCCCGCGTTCGCCATGTCGCCCGCCAAGGTCGACGGTTTTATCGCGCAGCTGCGGCGCCTGCGTCCGCGCATGCTGTTCGGCTACCCGTCGGCCCTGTGCCGCATCGCCGGCCAGGCCAGCGCGCGCGGCGTGCCGCTCGACGGACTGGGCGTGAAGGTGGCATTCGTCACCTCCGAACGGCTGTACGATGAGCAGCGCGCGCAGATCGCCCATGCCTTCGGCTGTCCGGTGGCCAATGGCTATGGCGGGCGTGACGCGGGCTTCATCGCGCACGAGTGCCCGCACGGCGGCATGCATATCACGGCCGAAGACATCATCGTCGAAATCGTCGACGCCGCCGGCCGGCCGCTCCCTCATGGCGCCCTTGGCGAAATCGTCGTCACCCACCTTGCCACGCGCGACTTCCCGTTCATCCGCTACGCCACCGGCGACATGGGCGCGCTGGGCGGCGATGCCTGTCCCTGCGGACGCGGCCTGCCGCTGCTGCAACGGATCGAGGGACGCAGCACGGATTTCCTGACCGCCACCGACGGCACCGTGATGCACGGCCTGGCACTGATTTATATCCTGCGCGAATTGCCGCAGGTGCGCAGCTTCAAGATTATCCAGGAAAGCCTGCTTCACACCCGCGTGCTGCTGGTCTGCCAGCCCGCGCTGGACGACGCCACCTGCGCCGCCATCGTGGCAGGCTTCCGCGCCAGGCTGGGCGCGCAGGTCGCGATCGGCATCGAGGAAGTGGCCGAGATCGCGCCGGAAGCGTCGGGCAAATACCGCTATGTCGTCAGCAAAGTCAATTGAGTTACCAACAAGAAGGGGCACATCATGTTCGCACTGTTGACTCCCGCGCTGCTTGCCGCAGTGCTGCTGCTGTGTCTCTGGACCTTGCGCAAGGTGCGCCTGATCCATCTGCTGGCGCATGAGGTGCGCGACCAGGCGGCCAGCGCGCCGGCCACGCTGTTTCGCCAGCTCGAAGCGTATGACGGCCTGCAGCGCGAGCTGCGCCTGGACCGAAGCCTGCCGCCCACGCGCGGCTGGGCCGGCTCGCCCGATTTTCTGCTGGAACTGGCGCGCCATGTGCAGGCCGCGCAGCCGCAGGTGGTGGTCGAATGCAGCAGCGGCGCTTCGACCATCGTGCTGGCGCGCTGCCTGCAGCTGCAGGGCACCGGCCAGGTGTACAGCCTCGAACACGACCCCGTGTATGCGGCGCAGACGCGCGCCGAACTGGCGCGCCACGGCCTGTCGCAGTGGGCGCAGGTAATCGAGGCGCCGCTGCGCATGCATCAGCTGGCAGGAGAACACTGGCCCTGGTATGCCGCCGAGCGGCTGCCGGCCGGCCTGGCGATCGACTTGCTGGTGATCGACGGACCGCCGCAGGCGACCGGCACGCAGGCGCGCTACCCGGCCGGCCCGCTGCTGTTTCCGCAGCTGGCAAGTGGCGCGGCCGTCTTCCTCGACGACGCCGCGCGGCGCGATGAACAGGCGATATTGCGCCGCTGGCGCGAGGAGTTTCCCTCGCTGCGCCAGTCGCTGCTGGCTTGCGAAAAGGGCTGTGCACGGCTACGCAATGACCATTGCGCCAGGCCAGCGCCGCAAGAGACGCGCACCGATGCCATCCTGGCGCCAGCCGATTGATGGTCTGCCCTACTCCGCACTGAATTCGGCCGCCGCCTTGGCCGCCCACAACGCTTCGTCAAAAGCGGCGAACGGCGCATCGTAGCCATCGATGCTGCCGTCGCTGTCGACAAAATACAGCCACCAGCCGTCATCCTGTTGGCGGATCGCCGTCTGGCCCGGCAGGCAGTTGCCGGCGATATCGTCGCCGGCGGCCAGGCTGACGATGGTGATGCCGCGATGGACGAGAATGTTCATGATGGGCGTCCTGCAATGATGGTTGCGCAGTGTAGCCGATTTTTCCGCCCGCGCGGCGCCATGCGCTACACTGGCGGCTGACCAGAACTGGCGAACAAGGAGTGGCGGATGGCATCACAGCAAGGCACGGTCGACTTCCTGCTCGACCAGCTGGGCGGCGCGGGCGCCGTGACGGCAAAAAAGATGTTCGGCGAAGTGGGCCTGTATTGCGACGGCAAGATGTTTGCCATTATCAGCGACGACCAGCTCTACCTGAAACCGACCGACGCCGGCCGCGCCTGGCTGGGCACGCCGCACGAGGCGCCGCCGTATCCGCACGCCAGATCGTGGTTCCTGATCGCCGGCGAGCGATGGGACGAGCGCGACTGGCTGGTGCAGCTGGCGCGGCGCACAATAGGCGCCTTGCCGCTGCCCAAGCCGAAGGCGCCAAAAAAAGTCGGCTGACTCAGTTGAGCGCCACGCTGTTGCCGCAGGCGCTGCCATTGCGGTAGCAATCGACGTTGTGAAACGTGATGGCGGCGATTTCGCGCAGTGCTTCGATGGTAAAAAAGCCCTGGTGGCCGGTGACGAGCACGTTCGGGAACGTCATCAGGCGCTGGAACACGTCGTCGTCGATGATGTCGGACGAGTGGTCGTTGAAGAACAGGCTGCTTTCCTGTTCGTACACGTCGATCGCCAGCGCGCCCAGCTGGCGCGACTTGAGCGCGTCGATCACGGCGCCCGTATCGATCAGCGCGCCGCGCGAGGTGTTGACCAGCATGGCGCCCTTTTTCATCAGCGCCAGGGTGGCCGGGCCGATCAGGTGGCGCGTGCTGTCCATCAACGGGCAATGCAGCGAGACAATGTCGGACTCGGCCAGCAGCTGCGGCAGTTCCACCATGGTGCCCAGCTGGGCGAACTGCGGCGACGGGTACGGATCGTGGCCCAGCACGGTGCAGCCAAAGCCCCTGAAGATACGCGCCGTGGCCAGGCCGATCTTGCCGGTACCGACGATGCCCACCGTCTTGCCGTGCAAATTAAAGCCCAGCAGGCCGTCAAGCGAAAAATTGCCTTCGCGTACGCGGGCATAGGCGCGGTGCGTGTGGCGGTTCAGGGTCTGCACCATGGCCAGCGTATGCTCGGCGACGGCTTCCGGCGAATAGGCAGGCACGCGCGCGACAAAAAAGCCCAGGCGCGCGGCGGCCGGCAGGTCCAGGTTGTTGTAGCCGGCGCAGCGCAGCAGGATCGCGCGCACGCCGTAGCCGTGCAGCGCTGCGAGCACGGGGGCGTCGAGCACGTCGTTGACAAACACGCAGACGGCATCGGCGCCCTGCGCCAGGACGGCCGTGTCGGCGCACAGCAGCGCATTGTGATAGACGAGCTCGATACTGCCGGCATCGGGTTGCAACGGCAAGGCTTCGTCGAAGAAGCGGCGGTCATACGGCTGGCTGCCAAAGAAGGCGATTTTCATGGGACTTCCTGGAATAGGATGCGCGGTGGCGCAAAAACGCCATCATAGCGCAGGCGCGCGCCATCATGCCGATTTGACACCCAATGACACGCTAAGGGTGGACGCGGGGCAGCGTGATCAGCTTGCGCACAAACGCAGTTTCTTCCGGATGCTCGCTGTGGAAACGGTCGCGCGCGGCGCGCATGGCGCTTTGATGCGCGGAAATATTGGCAGCAGTCAGTTCGATGCCGAAGTCGTCGGGCGGCACCAGGCCGTCATCGCCGGCGCCGAACAGGCGCGCGAGGATCATCTGGCCCACATTGTCGCGGTAGTGCGACGCTTCCCAGTAATAGCGCATTTCGCGCAGGCCGCCAAACTGCGGGATCGCTTCGCTGGTGATGCTGTTAAAGCCGGAAAAATCGACCAGGCGCACATCGCAGCCCTGCGCGCGCCGGCGGCCGGCCAGGTCCGTGATGTCGCGCTGCCACTGCTCCATCGCCGGCCATTTGCCGCGCCAGTACAGCACGTCCAGCGTCAGCGCGTGGGTGGGGTTGACATACAGGCGCAGGCGCGTGCCGTCGCGGCACAGCTTATCCACCGTGGCGCCGAACGCCTGCAGGGCGTCTGCCGTCGGCCCGGCGCCGTCGCCGAATTCCTGCAGGCGCGGCACCATCGCCGGCGCCGTGCCGCCCCAGCCCTTGATGCGGTCGCTGAAGCACAGATGGTCGCGCTGGCCGTGCAGGGCCAGGCTGGAGCGGCATACGCTGCCGAAACTGCCGTGCAGCAGGCGCAAGGTATCCTGCGTCATGTCGAGCGTCAGGCCCCGTTTGAGATTGAGCAGGGCGCGCCGCGCAAAGAAGGCGGGGCCGGGATCGGTCAGGCCCGGTTCGACGCCGGCCGAGCCCTGCTCCATCGAAAACGACGGCGCATCGATGCCCCACACCATGGTGTCGACATGGCTGACGCGGGCGGCGTGTTCGGCCAGCAGGATGGCGTCGCCGACCGAGGCGCCCGAGACGGCGCTGTTGAACACGGTCTTGCCGCCGAACCGCTCGCGCACGCTGGCCGGCAAGCCCATCTCCGTGCGCGAATTGCCGATATACACGACCGCCGGCCGGTAGCGCGCCACCGCATAGGTCTTGCCCCAGACGCTGAGTTTTTCGCGGGTCGGCTGCAGCCGCTGCAGCATCGGACTGTCCCACTGGTGCAGCAGGTAGGGATCGACCAGGTAATTGAGAGTGGAAACGAGCAGCAGCGCGGTCGCGGCGCAGCCGCAGAACAGCGCCACATAGCGGCGTGCGGCAAACGTGCCGGCGGTGTCAGGCTTGTCCATGGTCAGAACTGAAAGTAGAGAAATTCGGTGACGCGGTTCATGCCAAAGATGCAGGCGACAAACAGCGCCGCAAAGCCCAGGCTCCAGCGGCGCGTGGGCCGCCATTGAAAGGCCCGGCGGCCCAGTTGGCCGGGCTGAAATATTTTTTCAATACACGGCTCGTAATGACAGAATATTTCTTGCGTATTGGGGGCGCGAAACGCCAGCCAGATGGCAGCCAGCAATACCGGCAAGCCCGGGCCGGCCAGCTGTATCCAGCGGATGCCATCGAATGCCGGCTGCCAGCCCCATTGCGCCAACGCGGCCGCATGGTTTTCCAGGGCGCGCGGCAGGCTGACGCCATTCGCGCCGAACAGCGCGCCGAGGATGTCCCAGGCGGTAGGTACGTCCGGCGCGCGGAAGAAGATCCAGGCCAGCATGACGGCGAGGAAAGTCAGCAGGCCCGGCCACCAGCGCCCTTTGGCCGGGCCGAACAGTTGCTGCCACGCTTGCTGCAGCACCAGGTACAGGCCGTGCAGGCCGCCCCAGATGACAAAGGTCCAGCCGGCGCCATGCCACAGGCCGCCCAGCAGCATGGTCAGCATCAGGTTGCGGTAGCGCATCACCTGCCCGCGCCGGCTGCCGCCCAGCGCGATGTACAGGTAGTCGCGCAGGAAACGCGACAAGGTCATGTGCCAGCGGCGCCAGAAGTCGGCAATATTGGCCGCCTTGTACGGCGAATTGAAGTTCAGCGGCAGCTTGACGCCGAACAGGCGCGACAGGCCAATCGCCATGTCGGAGTAACCGGAAAAGTCGAAATACAGCTGGAAGGTATAGGCCAGCACCCCGATCCACGCCTCGATCAGGGTCGGCTGCGCGCCGGCCGCAAACACGGGGATCGCCAGCGGCGACAGGTTGTCGGCGATCAAGACCTTTTTTGCCAGGCCAACGACAAAGATCGACAGGCCGATGGCAAAATTGGCCGCATGGGGCCGCACATTGGCCGGATCGGCAAACTGCGGCATCATTTCGCGGTGGTGCAGCACGGGGCCGGCGATCAGGTGCGGAAAATAGCTGACAAACAGCACATAGTGGATAAAGCGGTATTCGCGTACCTCGCCCCGGTAGCAGTCCACCAGGAAGGCGATCTGCGTAAACGTAAAAAAGGAAATGCCGATCGGCAGGATGATGTCGAGCGGCGCCAGTGTGCCGGCGCCAGCAGTGGCAGCGACGGCATTGACGCTGTCGATAAAGAAATTGGCGTATTTATACCATGCCAGCAGGCACAGGTTCAGCGCCAGCGCCGCCACCAGCGCACGCTTGCGCGCCGCGCCCGAGCAAGCACCGATCAGGCGGCCACCGAGATAATTGACCGTGATCGAGGCCAGCAGCAGCGGCAGGTAGCGCACATCCCACCAGCCGTAGAAGAACAGCGAGGCGGCCGCCAGCCAGGCCGCCGGAGCCAGTGGCCGCGCGAACCTGCCCAGCAGGAAATAGCCGGCCAGCACGATGGGCAGATAGAAAAACAGAAAACTGAAGGAATTAAACAGCATGGCGTCTCCCGGCCGCGACATGGCTGGCGTGCAGATGGAAATAACTGCCGGCGATCTGGGCCGCCACGCGCTCCCAGCTGAACGGCTGCACCAGTGTCTGCACGCGGCGCCGTTCGGGGCGCTCGGCCACCAGCTGTTCGATCGCCAGCCGCTGGGCGGGACCATCGTCCCAGCGCACCTTGCGCAGCGCAAACGCCGAATCGGGCAGGTCGAGCGCGCTTTGCGCCGTCATCACCACCGGCGTGCCGGCCGCCAGCGCTTCGAGTACCGACAAGGGCAGCACCTCGCCCTGGCTGGGCAAGGCGACCACGGCGGCGGCATGGAAGGCGCTGGCCAGCAGCGGGTCGGCGTGTTCCAGGCTGCCCAGCCAGGTGACATTCGGCAAGGCCAGCACCTGCTGCAGATAGGCCCGTTCGTGGCGTGGCGCGGCGCCGATCAGCACCACGGGCAAGGAGCTGCCTTGCAGCGCCAGCGCCAGCCCCAGCTGGTTTTTATAGGCAGAGATGCTGCCGACCATCAGCACGAACGGGCCGGCAATCCCCGTTTCGCGCCGGAACAGATCTTCATTGGCGGTAAAGAAATGGCCATTGACGCCGTTCGGAAACACGCGGATTTTCCCCGCCGCCACGCCGAAGCCCTGCACGATGGCGTCGCGCTCGGCCTCGCCCAGGGCGATCACCAGGTCGGCCAGCTGCAGCGCGCGCTTGGTCTGGGCGTAGCTGGTCTGCACCATCCATTCCGTCAGCCGGCCCGCCAGCCGGTCGGCCAGCCGGGCGCGCCAGGCGGCGGCGCGGTTCCAGCCGGGCGACAGCAGCGGCGACAGCACCACCGGCAGGCCCAGCTCGCTGGCCATCTCGACCAGTCGGAAATTGCCATTGATGGCGGAAAACACATGGATCAGGTCGTATTCGTTCAGCCGGTCGTGGTTGGCGTCCACCAGCTGCACCTGCAGCGCACGCGTGGCGCCCGGCGCCAGCCGGTTCAGGGCGGCAATGGTTTCGCGCACCTGGATCTGCAAGCCGCCGTCGCGCTGGAACAGCATGGGATAAGACAGGATGCCGACTCGCATGGTGATCGCTTCCCCTCAAGGCGGAGTTCTGGCCGCCAGCAGCTTGCCGGCCAGTTTGCGCTGCAGCAGCACGCATTCGGCCGCCAGCTCGTGTTTCAACAGGAACAGCCCGCCGAGCCAGCACAGCAAGGTCGCCAGACCGGTCCCTACCAGCGCCAGCAGCGGCATGGCATGCGGCAGTTCGTTCGGCAGCAGGATCGACATCAGCAGCGGCGCGGGCGCCGTCAGGCCGCACAGCAACAGGCTTTTGCGCACGGTGCGCAGCAGCAGTCGCCAGTCCAGGCCGTTGACCGTGCGCAGCGCCCGGTACACCAGCCAGCTGCGCAGCAGCAAACTTGCCATCACGGCCCATGCCACCGCCACCAGGCCCAGCGGCGCCGCCGCCAGCACCAGCGCCACTTTCAGCGCGCCGGCCCAGGCATCGATCCCGACCTGCACGCGCAACTGGCCCGTTGCCACCAGCAAATAGCGGGCCATGCTGAACATGCTATACACGGCCGACGACAGGCACATGATGCGGATCAAGGGCACGCAGGCAAGCCACTGCTGTCCGTACAACAATTTGACCAGGGGCAAAGCCATGCAGGCGAGAAAGAAAAAAAACGGCCAGGCCAGCGCCGTCATATAGCTGACCGTGCGCAGATAGGCCGGCGCCGCCCCGCCCTGCCCGCGCTGTGCCTTCTCCCTGTCATGCTGGGCGAACAGCGGGAACACCACCGGCGAAATGGCGCTGGTAATCAACTGGTTGAACATATTGAGCACGCTTTGCGCCTTGCCGAACAGTGCCAGGCTTTCGATACCGATCAGCTTGCCGATAATCAGGTCCGGCGCCGCCACGCTGGCCTCGTCGATCAACCCGCCGCCAGTCGACACCGCGCCAAACGCCGCAATCGCCCGCATGCCTTTCGTGCCCGGCAGCCATGGCAGCTCGCGCGGACGCAGCGCCAGGCTGGCCAGCAAGGATGCCAGCGTGCCGGCCAGCGCCGCCCACACCATGCTCATGTAGCTGTAGCCCAGCAGCGCCAGCCCGACGGCCACCAGCAGATTGGTGACGCTGTTGGCCGCGTTGATCAGGTATATGGCGCGAAAACGCAGTTGCCGGCGCAGCATCGGCATGGTCAGGGCGCTGAACGGGATCAGGACAAAATTAATCGACAGCAGCTGCAATACCAGCCGCAGCCGTGGCTCGTCGTAAAACCGCGCCAGCGGACCGCTGCCCGCCAGCACCAGCGCCGCCAGCAACCAGGCGACCAGCACGCTGGTGGCCAGCGCCGCGCGCAGCTTCGGTCTGTCGAGCTGCTTTTCCTGGATCAGGTATTGGCCCACGCCGAAATCGCGCACCACCTGCGCCAGCGCCACCAGTACCGCCCCCAGCGAATACACGCCCACCTCGGCTGGCGTGAGCAGGCGCGACAACATCATGGTGGCAACGATGCCCAGCAACAGCACCGTGTATTTCTCCGCAAACGAGAACAGCAGGGAATGGCGGGTGGCATTCATGCGGCGCAGCCCCGTTCAGACCAGGCCGGCATAGAACTGGCGCAACTGCCGTTCCAGCCGCGGCATCGAATAGCGCTGCTCCGCCTCGCGGCGGGCCGCCAGCGCCATGCTTTCCCGGCGCGGCGCATCAATCAGCAGGCCGGCCACCAGTTCGCAGGCGGCCTGTTCGTCGTCCAGAGGCAGCAGCAGGCCACCGGCACAGTCGCCCAGGATATCGCGGGTGCCTGGCACATCGGTTCCCACGGCCGGCACGCCGCAGGCCAGCGCCTCAATCGTCGCGATACCGAAGCCTTCGTTGCGGCTCAATAGCAGATGCAGGTCGAAGGCCGGCATCAGCAGCTCGATGCGGGCTTGGTAGCCTGTAAAGATCACGCGCGCATCGAGCCCGGCCGCCTGCACCTGCATGCGCAGCATCGCCTCCAGCGGGCCGGTGCCGGCCAGCACCAGATACAGGCGGGGGAAACGGTCGTGCAGCTGCAGGAACAGCGCCAGCAGCGCTTCGGGCCGCTTTTGCGGCGACAGCCGCGCGACCGATCCCAGCACCAGCGCGTCCTGTGGCAGCCCCAGCTGATCGCGCGCCTGCCGCCTGCGCTGCGGGGAGACAATAAACACATCCGTATCGACACCGTTCGGTATCACGGCCAGCCGCGTATCGGGCGCCAGCATGCCGCGGTACAGCGCCATGAAGTGCTGCAGGGCCGATGGCGATACCGCATACACGCCCCTGACAGTGCGCAGCGCAGTTTCCAGCAGCGGCCGCTGCCAGGCGCTGAAGGCTTCAAAAGGAAAGGCGTTATGCACGCTGATCACGGCCGGCAGGCGCAAGCGGCTGGCCAGCCACAGGATCGAGGCGCCATACGCGGTCCAGCAGAAGGCCACATGCACCAGATCGGCGCGGTAGCGCCGCAGGCGCCAGGCGCCTGTCAGCCGGGCGCGCAGGAAATTGAGGCGGCGCCACGTCCAGTGTTCGATGAACAGCGGCGGTTCATACACGCTGACGCGCAGTTGCTGCTGCTTCAGGCCCTGTGCCCAGCGCGCATAACCGGGAAAGCGCCGCAGCGCCAGCAGGCTGTGATAGCCGGCGCCGTCGAGCATGCGCGCTTCCTGCGCCATGCGCAGCTCCATGCCGCCCAGTTCGCCTGAATAGCTGGTGAGCAGGATGCGCGCGCGCCGTTGCGGCTGCCCGCGCCAGGCTTCATGAAAGTAGCCGCGCAGATTGGCCAGCTCCCAGCGCCGCACAAATACGGCCTCCCGGTTGCGCCGCAGCCAGGCCCCCAGCAAGCCGATGCTTTCCCGCACCATCCGCCCCAGCATCCAGCGCGGCAGGCCCAGCCATCGTGGTGCATGACCCGGCGCTTCCTGGCGGAAGCGTCCCCGGCCATATAGCCAGGCGCGGCGCAGCACCCAGGCAGGCTCGACCTGCGTGGCGCGGATGATATGGGCCACGCATGCCTGCGGACAGAACCAGGCCAGGTGGCCGGCGCGCGCCAGGCGCAGATTCAGCTGCACTTCGCCGCCCATCGCATAGCTGGCGCCGTTCGGTCCGATGCCCTCGTCAAAACGCACGCCGTCCATGAATACCCGCCGCCGCACCGCCATATTGGCGCCCCACACCAGGCCGGGATAGACGGGACCGCCGGGCAGGCCCGGTGCCGTCAGGCCCCAGGTCAGGCCCGGCGGCGTGTGCGCCAGCAGCCACGGCGCCGGCGGCACGCGCCAGGCCGGCACGATGGCGCCGCCAAACAGCGCATGGCCGGGCTGGCGCGCGGCACATCGATGCAACTGTTGCAGCCAGTCCGGCCGGGGCACGGCGTCGTCGTCGCTGAATACCAGCAGGTCCTGGCCGTCGCCGGACTGGCGCAGGAGCTGGTCCAGTGCCGCGTTCAGGGCCGCATTCTTGCCCCGTTTTGCCACCTGCAGCGTGCTCATGGGCAAACGCCCCTGGAAAGCGGCGATCACCTCTGGCGTGGCGTCGCCGCTGCCATTGTCGGCGATCAGCAGCCGCCAGCCGCCGGGCGGCGGCTGCAGCGCCATGTACGCCTGCAGGACTTCGGGCAAGGTGCCGGCGCCGTTATAGGTCGCCATGATGACGGTCAGCAAGCGCTTCTCCTTGAATGTAGCGGCCAGTGTAAACAGCGTATTTTCCGGCCTGTTGACAGGGGTCAAGACCTGCCGCGCGCGATGCGTCGACACTATGCGACACCATGCGCGACATCCTGATTACCCTGATCGTCTTCGGCTCGCTTCCCCTGATCTTCAGGGCGCCCGTCAATGGCGCGCTGATGTGGGTCTGGATCAGCGTGATGAATCCCCATACGCAAGGCTGGGGGTTTGCCACCCAGCTGCCGTTTGCCATGATCATCGCGGTGGTCACCCTGTTCAGCATGGCGCTGTCGCGCACGCCGAAAGGCCTGCCGCTGACGCCGGTCAGCGTGTTGCTGCTGCTGTTCGTGCTGTGGATGAATGTGACGACGCCGTTTGCGCTGCTGCCGGCGCTGTCCTGGGTGCAGTGGAACAAGGTGATGAAGATCATGCTGATGAGTTTTGTGGTGATGATGCTGATCCGCACGCAGCGCGATATCGTCAGGCTGATCTGGGTGCTGGTGGTGTCGATCGGCTTTTACGGCATCAAGGGCGGCATCTTTACCATCCGCAGCGGCGGCACGGAACGGGTGTGGGGACCGGAGGCGACTTTTATCGGCGACAACAATGCGCTGGCTCTGGCGCTGATCATCACGATACCGCTGATGTATTATCTGCAGCAAAACAGCGACAGGCGCTGGATACGCCACGGGCTGGCCGGCGCGATGGTCTTGAGTGCGCTCGCGGCGCTCGGTTCCTATTCGCGCGGCGGCCTGCTGGCGATTGCGGCCATGTGCCTGTTCATGTGGTTCAAGAGCGGCAAGAAGGTGGCGCTGGGCGCGCTGCTGTGCCTGGTCGGCCCGCTGCTGCTGGCCTTCATGCCCGAGCGCTGGGCCGAGCGCATGGACACCATCAATACCTATCAGCAAGACAGTTCGGCGCAGGGCCGCATCAATGCCTGGAGCATGGCCTGGAACCTGGCGCGCGACCGCTTCCTGGGCGGCGGCTTCGAAGTATCCGATCCGGGCATCTTTGCCCGCTATGCGCCCGACCCGCAAGCCGTGCACGCGGCGCACAGCATTTATTTCCAGGCGCTGGGCGAACATGGCTTTGTCGGCCTGGCCCTGTACCTGGCGCTGGGCTGGGCTACCTGGCGCACGGCCGCCGCCATTATCCGGCTCTCGCGCGGCAAGCCCGAGCTGGCCTGGGCGCTGGGCCTGGCCACCATGAGCCAGGCCAGCATGGTGGGCTTTGCCGTCGGCGGCGCATTTCTGAGCCTGCTGTATTTCGACATGCCGTATTACCTGATGGCGGCGCTGATCGCCACGCGCATCCTGGTCGAACAATCCCTGGAGGCCGGCCAGCCGCTGGCGGCGCATGGCCGGCTGGTACGCCAGCCATGAGCGGCGCCGACCTGTCGATCCTGATCTACCACCGCGTGCTGGCGCAGCCCGATCCGCTGTTTCCCGGCGAAGTCGACCGTGTGCTGTTCGAGCGCCAGTTGCGCCTGCTCAGGCGCTTTTACACGCCGCTGCCGCTGCCGCAGGCCTTGCAACGCCTGCAGGACGGCAGCCTGCCGCCGCGCGCCGCCTGCATCACGTTCGACGACGGCTATGCGGATAACGCCGAGCACGCGCTGCCGCTGCTGCAGCGGCATGGCCTGCATGCCACCTTCTTTATCGCCACCGGCTACCTGAATGGCGGCCAGATGTGGAACGACCGCGTGATCGAGGCCGTGCGCCACGCCACCGCCGCCACGCTGGACCTGGGCGACCTGGGCCTCGGTCCGTTGCCGCTGGCCAACATGGCCCAGCGCCGCGCCGCCATCGGGCATGTGCTGGGCAAGCTGAAATACCTGCCGTTCGAACAGCGCCAGCGCCTGGCTGCGGAAGTGCAGCGGCGCGCAGGCGGCGCCATGCGCGGCGATCCGCATGCGATGCTGACCAGTGCGCAGCTGCAGCGGCTGCAGGCGGGCGGCATGGGCATCGGCGCGCACACGGTCAGCCATCCCATCCTGGCGGTGCTGTCGGACCGCGCCGCGCGCAACGATATCGCCAATGGCAAGCGCGAACTGGAACAGCTGCTGCAGGCGCCGGTGACGCTGTTTGCCTATCCGAATGGCAAGGCCGGCCGCGATTACGGGCCGGCCCATGTGGAGATCGTCAAAAGCCTGGGGTTTGCCGGCGCGGTGGCCACCGACTGGGGCGTGGCGCGCCCCGGCCCCGGCCTGGACCTGTTCCAGCTGCCCCGCTTTACGCCGTGGGATCGAGCACGCCTGGCGTTTCTGTGGCGGCTGCGGCAGAACCGCAAACGAACGCCGTCGCCTGTGCATGCGCGCTGAGCCACTGCTCCAGCATCATCAGTATCCACACCATGGTGCCATGATAGGCAGGATGCTGGTGCAGCAGCCGGCCCTGCAGGTCGTCGATAAAGGCCGGCCGCACGATGGCGCGCCGGCGCAGCTGCGCCAGGTTGTCGAAAGCAAACGCGCGCAGCTGCGCATGGCTTTGCAGCCACAGGCCAAACGGCAGGCCAAAACCGTGCTTTTTCTTGCGCACGATGGCAGGCGGCAGGATATCGGCCAGCGCGCGCTTGAAAAACGGCCGCAGCTGCGTGCCCTTGAGCTTGTCTTCAGGTGGCAGGCTGGACGCAAACGCCAGCATGCTCCGGTGCAGGAACGGGAACGCCGCCTCCACGCCCGCCAGTTCGCACGCCTTGCGCACCTTGGGCAGGTCGTTGTCGGCCAGGGTAAACCGCATGTCCAGCGCCAGCAAGGCATTGATCTGGCTCAAATGGCGTTCCGGCCGCTGCCACCAGGCGCTGTTCAGGCAGGCCAGCGCCATGCCGGGATCGATGGTTTCCAGGAAACCGTCTTCCAGTACCGTGCGATGGCCATAGTGCTGCAGCAGGTTATAGCTTTCCAGCCGCCCCGGCAGCGCCATGCTGGCCTGTTCGATATAGCTGCGCGCCTTGTTGCCGAGCCGAGATGGACGGCGGATACCATCACGAAACAGCAGCGGCTCGATCACGCTCTGGCGCAGCAGCGCCGGCAGGCACTCGTAGCGCGACAACAGCGCCTGGCGCGCATAGCGCTCGTTGCCGCCAAACAGTTCGTCGCCGCCGTCACCGCCCAGCATGCGGTGCACGCCGTCGGCGCGCGCCATTTTCGCGCAGTAATAGGCGGGAATGGCCGAGGCGTTGCCGAACGGCTGGTCGAAGATGGCTGCCATGGCGGGAATCGCCGCCAGCACATCGTCGGCCGTCACGTAGTATTCATGGTGCACGCTGCCCGCATGCCGGGCGGCCAGGCGGGCATAGTCCATTTCGTCGTAGCCGGGCGCATCAAAGCCGATCGAATAGGTGCGCGCGCCCCGCCCTGTTACCTGCTTGATAATGGCGGCAATCGTCGA
Source organism: Janthinobacterium sp. (assembly GCF_031995485.1). Classification (NCBI taxonomy): domain Bacteria; kingdom Pseudomonadati; phylum Pseudomonadota; class Betaproteobacteria; order Burkholderiales; family Oxalobacteraceae; genus Janthinobacterium; species Janthinobacterium sp. The sequence continues at coordinate 25,267 of NZ_DAMAGB010000035.1, read as the reverse complement.
ACTGTCGGTACCGCCACTGAGGAATGCCCCGGTGGTATCGGCCGCGTCGCCCAGGCTGCTTTCCACCGCCAGGCGCAGGGTGCGCAGGAACGCCTGCCGGCGGCTGGCAAACCTGTCACGCGTGTTTTCCTGGAACGACAGGGTCCAGTAGCTGCCCTTGCACTGCCGCCCCGCGCGTACATGCAGGTATTTGCCCGGCAGCAGGCGCTGCCAGCCCAGGTGGACCGTGCCGGGCGCCGGCACCATATGAAAGAACAGGTAGTGATACAGCGCCTGCGGATCGAGCGCGCCGCGCACGCCGGTGTGCGCCAGCATGGCGTCGTGCGACGAAGCAAACACCAGCCCTTGCGCATGGCTGGCATGGCTGAGCGGCAGGCTGCCGGCTCGGTCCACCGCCAGCAGCAGTTCGCCGGCGGCCGTATCGAGGATGGCCAGGGCGAATTCGCCGCCAAGCGCTGCGCAGGCGGAAGCGCCTTGCGCCTGCCACAGTGGCGCCAGCCGTTGCGCCACGTCCAGCCTGGAGTTGCCCAGCTCGGGCCGGCCCCACAGCGCAATCAGCAAGCCGTCCTGCTGGTGCAGATGGGCGGAGCCATCGCCAGCAGCGACCGCCACGGCACTGCCACCGCTGCTCAGCATGTGTAGCGGCGCGCCGTCAAAACGCGACAGCGGCCCGGCCATGGCCTGGATCTGATCGGCCTGCCCGGCGCCAGCCAGGAAACCGCACAGCCCGCTCATACCAGCACCTCGGCCGGCAGTGGATGGCCGAGAAACGCGGTCGGACTGGCGCTGAGGCCGTAGGCGCCGGACTGGAACACCACTACCAGGTCGCCTTCGCCGGCGCGCGCCATCTCCATCTGGTCGGCCAGCAGGTCCAGCGGCGTGCACAGCGGCCCGACCACGGAGACGATCTCGCGCTCGCCGCCATGCAGGCGGTTGCCGATCGCCACCGGGTAATTCTTGCGGATCAGCTGGCCGAAGTTGCCCGATGCGGCCAGATGGTGATGCAGGCCGCCGTCGGTCACCAGGAACACCTGGCCATGCGAGACCTTGCGCTCGATGACCTGGCACACATAAATGCCGGCCTCGGCCACCAGATAGCGGCCCAGCTCGATATTCAGCCGCGCGCCCGGTGCCGACGTCGCCAGCCGCTGGAGCTGGCGCTGCAGGCTGTCGGCCAGCGGCGCCAGCTCCAGCGCGCTGTCGCCGGGAAAGTACGGCACGCCGAAGCCGCCGCCAATATTGAGTACCTTCAACGGCCCTGGCGCGTCGATCGCCAGCTGCAGCGCCAGCTCGACACTGGCCGCCTGCGCCTCGGCCAGCGCCAAGGCCGACAGGTTCTGCGAACCCGAGAACAGATGAAAACCATGAAAATCGAGCTGCAGCTGGCCGATCCGCCCCAGCAGCGCGGGCACCAGCGCGGCATCGACACCGAACGGCTGGGCGCCGCCGCCCATGCGCATGCCGGCGCGGCGCAGGGAAAATTCGGGATTGACGCGCACGGCCACTCTGGGCGCCAGCCCCAGCCGGTCGCCGGCCTGCGCCAGCCGTTCCAGCTGCGCGCGCGATTCCACATTGACCAGCACGCCCGCCGCCACCGCACGCGCCAGCTCGCCGTCGGTCTTGCCCGGCCCGGCAAAACTGATGCGCGGCGCCGGCATGACCGTGTCGAGCGCGGTGGCCAGTTCGCCGGCCGAAGCCACGTCGATGCCGTCGACCAGGCCGGCCAGCCACTGCACCACGGCCGGCATCGGATTGGCTTTCATGGCGTAATGCAGGTGCACGCCGGCCGGCAGCGCGGCGCGCAAGCTGGCCACGCGCTGCCCGATCTGCGCGCGGTCATAGGCGTAGAACGGCGTGCGGCCGATGCGCTGCGCCAGACGGTTCAAGGGCATGCCGCCAAACTGCAGCATGTCGCCGTCGCGCGCCAACTGGTGCAGGACGGCATGATCGGGGCCGGGCGCGTTCACGGCTTGTCTCCCGGCTGGCCGTACTCCGGCGCCAGCAGCTCGGCAACCTCGCGCACCAGCAGGGCCCGGTCGATCTTGCCGTTCGGATTGCGGGGCAGTGCCTCGCTGCGGATATCGAGCCACAGCGGCATCATGTAGGCGGGCAGGCGCGCACGGCAGGCAGCCAGCAAGGCGCTGCGCTCGAGCGCCATGCCGGGTGCAGCCGTGACCAGCAGGGCAATCGCCGCCCCCAGCAAGGGATGCGGCACGCCCAGCGCCACCGCTTCGCCCACCAGGCCGCTTGCATACGCCACCTCCTCGATTTCGGCCGGGCTGACCCGGTAGCCCGAGGTCTTGATCATTTCATCGTTGCGGCCGACAAAATACAGGAAACCCTGCGCATCGCGGCGCACCGTGTCGCCCGACCAGACCGCCAGTTCCGGCAGCACCAGGCCAGTTGCCTGCGGCGGCAGCGGCTTGAAGCGCTCGGCGGTGCGCGCCGCATCGTTCCAGTAGCCCAGCGCCACCAGCGCGCCGCGGTGCACCAGCTCGCCCGGCTCGTCGGCGTCGCAGACGCTGCCGTCGGGCCGCAGCACCAGTATCTCCGCGTTCGGGATCGCCTTGCCGATCGAGTCCGGGCGCGCTTCGAGCTGGTCCGGCGGCAAAAAGGTGGAGCGAAACGCTTCGGTCAGACCGTACATCAGGAAGATCTGCGTGCGCGGCAGGCAGGCGCGCAGCTTGTCGACCGTCCCCGGCTGCATCACGCCGCCCGAATTGGTGAGATAGCGCAGCGGCGTCGACAGCGGCCAGCTCAGCTGCGACAACTGTATCCACAGCGGCGGCACCGCCGCCAGGCCCGTGATCGCTTCCTGTTCCACCGTCTCGATGATGTCGCGCAGCAGCAGATAATTCATCAGCACCGCGCAGGCGCCGCTGGCAAACGCCGTGGTCAGCTGGCTCAGGCCATAGTCAAAGCTGAGCGGCAGCACGCACAGGATGCGGTCCTGCGGCGTATTGTGCAGGTAGCCCGACACGCTGAGCGCGCCGGCCACCATATTGCGGTGCGACAGCACCACGCCCTTGGGCCGGCCGGTGCTGCCCGAGGTATACAAAATGGCCGCCATATCGGTATCGATCACGGCGTGCGGCGCCTGCGGCAGGTCGGTTCCCAGCGCCATGACGGCCGCCCAGGACAGCACCGGCAAGCCATCCTGCAGGGTATCGGGCTGGCGCTCGCTGGTAACGATGAGGTGCTTCAGGGCCGGACACGCCGCCAGCACCGGCGCCAGCTGCGCCAGCCGTTCGCGCGAGGTGACCAGCACCGCCACGCCGCAATCGGCCAGGATATAGGCCACCTGCTCGGGCTTGAGCAGCGGATTGACGGGCACGAACACAGCGCCGGCGGCCGCCGCGCCAAACATGGCGATGACGTTTTCTTCGCGCTTTTCCAGGTAGACCGCCACCCGCTGGCCCCGTTGCAGGCCCAGGTGCAGCAAGGCGCTGGCGCAGTCGCGCACGCACTGCTGCAGGTCGCCATAGGCCAGCGACACGCCCTGGTACGACAGCGCGGGCGCCGCCGGAGCATGGCGCGCGGTATCGAAGATGAATTCATGAATCAGTGTCGCCATCGTCAGCCTTTCTTGGGGTGGTGCACGGGGTGATCGCAAGTGATGCATACCTTGCATCCCCTATGATTGGGACAAATGGCAGCGTTGTTCTTGATTTTCATCAACTACGGTCGACACGCTAGCGGCTGCACGGCTTGAGCCTGCGCAAGACTGTTCTTGCGCACTGGGTTGTAATGGACAACGTTGGCCGCCCAGCCTGTCCATCCACCTCCACCATGGCCCAGATCGATGCCCGTGCACGCAGCATGATTGCCACCTTCCGCCAGCTGGGCTGGCGCGATGGCGCCTGGCATGCCTGCGCGCGGTTGCTGCAGGCGGTGCCGGGCCAACGCTGCGCCCTGCACCGCTACCGCTTCGTGGCCCAACCGGTGGCGCCCGGTTCGCTGTGCCGGGGGCGCGGCAAGGCCATCGTGGTCGCGCCGTGCCTGTCGCCACAAGACTTGCCGGCCGGCCCGCCGCGGCCACGCGCCGTGCTGGAACAACGCTACCGCCAGGGCGCGCAATGCCTGGTGGCCCGCGTCAGCCATCCGGCGCCGGCGATGGCCGGCTGGCTGTGGCTGCTGCGCGGCGCCTGCCAGGAAGACGAGGTACGCGCGCGTTATCTGCTGGCGCCGCAGGCGTCGTGGGACCTCGATGTCTGGGTCCACCCCGACCAGCGCGGCGCACTGGTGCTGGCCCGCCTGTGGGAAGAAGCCAACGCCGTGCTGCATGCGCAGGGCGTGCGCTGGTCGGTGAGCCGCATCGCCCGAGCCAACCGCGCCTCGCTGGCGGCGCACGCCAGGCTGGGCGCCGTCACGCTGGGCTGGGCCACCTTCCTGCGCTGGGGGCGCTGGCAATGGATGGCGTCGAGCCTGCCACCCTATCTGCACCTGTCGCGCCACCCCGGCAGTTTTCCCCGTTTTGCCTTTGACGCCCGCATTCTTCCCGCCACCCCAACCCTGGAGATCCCATGCCACAAGCCGAAGCCGTAATCGCCATCCTGCGCACCACCCTGGGCCTGGGAAACAGGCCGCTGGCGCCAGGTACGCCGCTGCTGGGCAGCGTGCCCGAACTCGATTCGATGGCCGTGATCGGCGTCATCACGGCGCTGGAGGACCACTTCGGCATCACCGTCGAGGACGACGACATCCACGCGCGCCACTTCGCCAGCGTTGCCACGCTGCAGGCCTTTGTCGATGCCAAGCTGGCGCAAGCGGACCTGCGCCGATGATGAACGCCACCACCAGCCTGCTGCCGTTCTTCCTGCCAGCCAGCGACGGCCAGCGCTACTGCCTGCTGCACCTGCCGGCGCCGGGCCAGGCGGCGCGCGGCGGCATCATCTACATCCACCCGTTCGCCGAAGAACTCAACAAAAGCCGCCATGTGGCCGCGATGCAGGCGCGCGCGTTTGCCGCTCTGGGGTACAGCGTGCTGCAGCTGGACCTGTACGGTTGCGGCGACAGCAGCGGCGACTTCGGCGATGCGCGCTGGAGCATCTGGCGCAACGACCTGCACCTGGCCTGTGCCTGGCTGGCGCGGCGCGTCGACGGCCCCCTGACCCTGTGGGGCCTGCGCCTGGGCGCGCTGCTGGCGCTGGACGTCGCCGCGCATCCGCCGCTGCCGCTGGCGCGCCTGCTGCTGTGGCAGCCGGAACTCGATGGCCCGCGCGTCATCGACCGCTTCCTGCGCCTGCGCCTGGCCGGACGCATGCTGGGCAATGGCGGCAATACGGAAGCGCCAGGCCATGCGCGCGAGGAACTGGCGGCCGGGCGCGCGGTGGAAGTGGCCGGTTATCTGCTGGCGCCCGAACTGGCGCGTGCGATCGACACGTTTGACGCGGCCACCGTTGCCAGCGCGCTGCGTCCGTCCGTGCCGGTCTACTGGCTCGAATATGCGCACGGCGACGCGCCGGTACTGCCGGCGCCCGCGCTCAAGCTGGCCACCCGATGGCGCAGCGAGGGCACGCCGCTGGCAATCGCCGGTTTTGGCGACGGCGCGTTCTGGAGCAGCGCCGAACTGATGGCGTGTCCGCAACTGCTGGAGACCACGCGCCATCTCTGCCGCGACTGGCTGGACCAGCCTGAAGGGGAGCGCGATGAAGGATGAGCGCCACGCCCTGCAGGCGGTGCGCGAACTGGCGCTGCGGTTTCGCTGCGCCGGCGACAGCGCGTCGCGCCTGGTCGGCATTCTCAGCCTGCCACCCCTGCCGGGCTCGCGCGGCGTGCTGATCGTCACGGGCGGGCCGCAATACCGGGCCGGCAGCCATCGCCAGTTTGTGCTGCTGGCGCGCTTCCTGGCCGCGCGCGGCATGGCCGTGCTGCGTTTCGACTACCGGGGCATGGGCGACAGCGAAGGCGCGCCGCGCGACTACCGCGAAGTCGAACCGGACATCGCCGGCGCACTGGCGCAGTTTTTCGACGCCGTGCCGGCCCTGCGCGAGGTGGTGTTGTGGGGACTGTGCGACGGCGCCACGGCCGCCGCCTGCCACGCGCCGCGCGATACCCGCGTCTGCGGCCTGATCCTGCTCAACCCCTGGGTGCGCAGTCCGGCCGGGCTGGCGCGCGCCACCTTGCGCCACTACTATCTGCCGCGCCTGATGCAGGCGGACTTCTGGCGCAAGCTGGCCGGCGGCGGCGTGCACATGCAGGACAGCCTGGCCTCGCTGCGCCAGGTGGCCGCCGACAGCCAATCGGAAACGCGTGACACGGCGGCGCCGGCGCCGATGCTGTTCGAGGCGCTGCGCTGCTTTCGCGGCAAGGTACTGCTGATTCTCAGCGGCGACGACCTGGGCGCGCGCGAATGGACCACCTTGCAGCAAAGGGAACCGGCCTGGCGCGAACTGGGCGCGAGCCGTACCTGGCGCGAGGAACATATCGACGGCGCCAACCACACGTTTTCCAGCGCCAGCGCGCGTGCGCAGGTGGAACGGCTGTGCGCCGACTGGATCGCCGCATGAGCACACCGCGCCGCGTGCTGATGGTTGCCTACCATTTCCCGCCGCTGCAGGGCGGCAGCGGCGTGCTGCGCACCCTGGGCTTTGCGCGCTACCTGCCCGAGGAGGGCTGGGAACCACTGGTGCTGAGCGCCAGCGCGCGCGCCTATGCGCAGACGGCCGGCAGCGCGCAGCTCGATGGGCAACTGACCGTGCGGCGCAGCATGGCGCTGGACGCGGCGCGCCATCTGTCGCTGCGCGGGCGCTATCCGGGCTGCCTGGCGCTGCCCGACCGCTGGAGTTCCTGGTGGCTGAGCGCGGTGCCGGCCGGGCTGGCGATGATACGGCGCTACCGGCCCGATGCCATCTGGTCCACCTACCCGATCGCCACCGCCCACCTGATCGGCCTGAGTCTGCACAAATTGTCCGGCCTGCCCTGGATCGCCGACCAGCGCGACCCGATGCTCGACGACAGCGACCCGCAAGCGCCGTACCCGCCGAATCCCCGCGTGCACCGGCTGCACCGCTGGATCGAGCAGCGCATCGCGGCAAAAAGCGCCGCCATCGTCTGCACCACGCCGGGCGCACTGGCCGCGCACCGCCGGCGCCTGGCGCAGGTCGAAGCCGGCCGTTTCCATCTGATTGAAAACGGCTACGACGAAGCGGGTTTTGACCGTGCCAATTGCGCGCCGGCCGGCCACCGCAGCCGCTTCCTGCTGCTGCACAGCGGCGTGATCTACCCTTCCGAACGCGATCCGCAGGCGCTGTTCGAGGCATTGGGCCGGCTGCGCCGCGACGGCGTGCTGGCGGCCCACAATTTCCAGCTGCTGCTGCGCGCCACCGGCCACGACGCCTGGCTGGCCACCTTGCTGGCCAGGTACGGCATCACCGAGCTGGTGACGCTGGCGCCTCTCCTGCCGCACCAGGAAGCGCTGCGCGAAATGCAGTCGGCCGATGGCCTGCTGCTGCTGCAGGCGGCCAATTGCAATGGCCAGATCCCGGCCAAGCTGTATGAATACCTGCGCTGCCGCCGGCCCGTGCTGGCGCTGACCGACCTGGCCGGCGACAGCGCGGCCAAGCTGCGCCTGTGCGGCATCGATACCATCGGCCAGCTGGCGTCCTGCAGCGACTGCGCGCGTGCGCTGCTGCGCTTCCTGGAACTGGCGCGCCAGGGCCGCGCACCGCTCGCCAGCCCGTCAAGCATCGCGCTGCAGTCGCGCCAGGCGCGCAGCCACGCGCTGGCCGCAGTGCTCGACCAGCTCACTTACCGGAGCCCGACATGAAAATTTTCGTCCTGATTGCCGCCTGCGCCTGCTTCGCCGGCGCCAGCGCCGCGCCATCGAATTGCCCGCCGTATGTCAAGAGCGATCCGGGCGGCGACTACACCAACTCCGACGACCGCGCCGGCCTGGTGGTGGTCGAGCAGTACCATTTTTCGCGCGACGTGGAAGCACTCAGGAAGGGCATGACGGGCAGCCTGGGCAGCGACATCAGCTATACGCTCGAGCACTTCCCCAACCACCACCGCGCGCTGGCGGCGATGGCCAGGCTGGGCGTGCGCGACAAGCGCGTGCAGCCAGTCGGCGCGCGCTATACGGTCGGCTGCTACTTCGAGCGGGCGATCGCGTTTGCGCCGCACGACGCCACCGCGCGCATGGTGTACGGCAATTACCTGCTGGCCACCAGCCAGGACGCAGCCGCGCTGGAACAGTTGCAGGAAGCGGCGCGCATGGCGCCCGAACACGCCACCATCCAGTACAACCTGGGGCTGATGCACGTCAAGCGCAAGGAGTACGCGCAGGCGCGCGACTACGCCGCCAGGGCCTACGCCCTGGGTTTTCCCTTGCAGGGCCTGAAAAACCAGCTGAAAAAGGCCGGCCAGTGGCAGGAGCCGCCAGCCAGGGCCGCCGACGCCGCTACGGCAGAGTGACAGCCGGGCGATCCGCCACGCTCGTGCGGCCGGTCGGCGACGCTGCCAATGCCTGCGCCAGCGCGGCGCGCGCCCCGGCCCTGTCTTCGGCATTGCCGATATGCGCCAGTTCCGCCGGCTGCAGCACGGTGGCCGTCAGCATCATGACATCGCCATACGGCGTGGCAAACGAGGCGGGGATGCCTGGCGCCGTGTCATCGATCAGCACGCCCACCTGTTCGTTCTCGTCTTCCAGGCTTTCCGGCGGCGACTCCAGGTCGAGCGCCATCGACACGCTGCCGTGGCGCTGCACCAGCAAATCGATCGAACCGTGGGCAGCCACATTCTGGCTCAGCTGGTAGATCAGGTCGAACAGCCACGATTGCGCGATATTGTCGCCATCAACGCTGCCCAGCGGCGCCTCGACGCATACTTCCACCAGATAGCCGAGCGGCTCGAAGATATCGTCGTCATCCTCGAACGGATCGCTCAGGCCATCGCTGGCGATAATAATGGAGCCGGGACGGCGGATCACGCGCCAGGCCTGGCGCAGCGACGGCCAGCGCGGCCCTCCCATGAACGATGGATTGACCAGCGGCGCCAGCACGTCGCCATCTACCGCGCCCAGGCTGGCATAGAAGGCATCGCGCGCGGCGCAGGCCCTGGCCAGCATCTGCGCGCCGGCCTCCTTGCCGGTGACCGCATGTTCGGACGGGGCTACGTAAGGGATCTCTTCTTCGCTCATTTTTTCTCCACGGGTTGGACTTTCGAGGCGGCCAGCACGGCACGCTGGCGCGCGGTATCGATATCGTCGGCAGTGGCCAGCGCCACGCCCATGCGCCTGCGCGCAAACGATTCAGGCTTGCCGAACAGGCGCAGGTCCGCGCCCGGCACGGCGAGGGCATCGGCCACGCCCTCGAACGCGATGCCTTTCGCGTCCAGCTGGCCATAGATGACGGCCGAGGCGCCCGGCGAGCGCAGCGCCACGTTGACGGGCAGGCCCAGGATGGCTTTCGCGTGCAGCTCGAATTCGCTCTGCACCTGGCTGGCCATGGTGACCATGCCCGTGTCGTGCGGACGCGGGCTCACCTCCGAGAACCACACCATGTCGTCCTTGACGAACAGCTCGACGCCGAACAGCCCCAGGCCGCCGAGGTTGTCGGTCACCTTGCGCGCGATCTCGCGCGAACGCTCGAGCGCCAGCGGCGCCATGCGCGCCGGCTGCCACGACTCCACATAGTCGCCCTGCACCTGCAAATGGCCGATCGGCTCGCAGAACTGCGTCTCCACCTGGCCCGAGCTGCCCACGGCACGCACCGTCAGCAAGGTGATTTCGTAATCGAAATCGATAAATCCTTCGACGATCACGCGCCCCGTATCGACGCGGCTGCCGCTGGCCGCATACGCCCACGCGGTTTCCACGTCCGCCGCGCTATCGAGTTTGGACTGGCCCTTGCCCGACGACGACATCACGGGTTTCACCACGCACGGAAAGCCGATCTCCTGGCAAGCGAGCTGCAACTCCTGCAGGCTGCTGGCAAAGCGGTATGGCGACGTTGCCACGCCAAGTTCCTCGGCCGCCAGGCAGCGGATACCCTCGCGGTTCATCGTCAGCTGCGCCGCGCGCGCGGTCGGAATGCAGGTAATCTGCCCGGCCGCTTCCAGCGCCGCCAATGTATCGGTGGCGATCGCCTCGATTTCCGGCACGATCAGATCCGGTTTTTCCAGATCGATCAGGGCCGCCAGCGCCACGCCGTCGCTCATGTCGATCACATGCGAGCGGTGCGCCACCGGATGGCCGGGCGCATTCGGATACCGGTCCACCGCAATCACCTCCACCCCCAGCCGCTGCAGCGAAATGATCACCTCCTTGCCCAGTTCGCCGGAACCGAGCAGCATGACCTTGATGGCGGTGGAAGACAAAGGAGTACCGAAAGTGCGGGGCGTGAGAGCGTGGGTCATGGGCAGAAGAAAAGGCGTAAGGAAAGATGGCAGGAACTATAACAAATGAAACCATTCCTGGACAGGACGCACGGAAAACAGCAGACAAGGACAAGGACAAGAACAAAAGCAACGGCCACCCTGCGCAAACCACCAAATCCCGAAACGGCCCAAGTCACCAGCCAAGGCTCCCCGGGCCAAGCGGGCCTGAAAAATGTCGGGGGCAAGGCGCGGCGATGAAGACAGTACGCAAGTACGCCGAGGAAGCCGCAACGCCGCCATCGGCATTTTCTCATGCCCGCGACTCCGGCCCGCTATTTTTAAGCTTTTCAACAAGGAAATCGATAAAAACACGGAGCCGCGAAGGCAGATGACTGCTGGTAGGCCACAATAGCCAGAAAGAGCCCTGCTCCTGCGTATATTCGTCCAGCACGCTCTCCAGTTGCCCCGCCGCCAGCTCACGCTCAACGGTAAAAGCTGGCAGGTAGGCAATCCCCTGCCCCTGCAGCGCCAAAAACACGCGCATCTCCACGCTATTGCAGACCATGGCAGGAGGTGGCGCCGGAGCATCGGGCGCCAAAGGCCACTGCTCCAGCCTGCCAGTGGCAGGAAACCGATAGTGCAATTGCCGATGTTGTCCCAACTGCGCCGGCGTGGCAGGCCACCCATGTTGCGCCAGATAAGCCGGCGCCGCCACCAGCAGCCGCCGGAAACCGCACAGCCGCCGCCGCGTCAGGCCGGAATCCTCCAGCGCCCCCGTGCGCACCACCGCGTCAAAGCCGTCGCTGACGACATTGACCAGGCTGTCCGAAAAATCCAGATCCAGTTCAATCGCAGGATACGCCCGCATGAACGCCAGGATTGCCGCCTGAAACAGTCCGCTATAACGCGGCAGGCTGATACGCAGTTTCCCGCTCGGGCCTTTGCTCGATGCACTCAGTTCCTGCTCCGCCGCCTCGACTTCAGCCAGGATGCGCCGGCAGCGCGCCAGAAAGTTTTCCCCTTCCACCGTCAGCGACAAATGCCGCGTGCTGCGCCGAAACAAGCGCGCGCCCAGCCGCGCCTCCATGCGCGCCACGCTCTTGCCGACCGCCGAGGACGACAATCCCAGCTGGCGCGCCGTGGCCGAAAAACTGCCGCTGTCGGCTACCTGCACGAACATGGCAATACTGCCCAGGCTATCCATCCATATCCTTTCGCTATCGATTCGAGACATTTCTGTCCGCTATGCTCGGCAGTGTAGCCGCTTTTTCTGCAATCATCGCGCGGCCATACTCGCTGTTTTCTTCCACCGCGAGTTGCCATGCTTACCGTTTCATCATCTTCCACCCGACTGCTGCTGTCGCTGCAGGTATTGGCCGCCTGCCTGACGGGGCTGTTGATTCCCCTGTCGTTTACGGGGCCGGCCGTGGTGCTGCCTGCCCTCGGCACGCTGCCGGGCGCCAGTGCGCCGGCGCTGAACTGGGTACTCAACGCCTACATCCTCAGCTATGGCAGCGCCATGATGGTGGCCGGCAGCCTGACCGATGTGCTGGGCCGGCGCCGCGTCTGGCTGGCCGGGCTGGCACTGTTCTGCCTGTCGACCCTGGCGATTGCCGCCGCGCCTTCGGTGCCGCTGATCGCCGTGCTGCGCTTCGTGCAGGGCCTGGGCGGCGCGGCCGCCTTTGCCGCCGCCATGTCTTCACTGGCGCCGCTGTTCCAGGGAGCGGCGCGCAATCGCGTGATGAGCCTGCTGGGCACCACGTTTGGCGTGGGTCTCGCCTTCGGTCCGCTGGCGGCCGGCGCCATGCTGGGCGTGGCGCACTGGCCGGCCGTGTTCCACGCCACCGCTGTCCTCGGCTTGCTGGGCCTGCTGCTGGCCGCCGCCAGCGTGCCACGCGATCCGGTGCTGGCCACCGTGCGCCTGGACTGGGCCGGCGCCGCCACCTTCAGCAGCGCGCTGGGCCTGCTGACCGTGGCGCTGTTGCTGGCGCCGGAACACGGCTGGCGCGGCGCCGCCGTGCTGGGACCGGCAACCGCTTCGCTGCTGCTGGGGTGGCTGTTCGTGCGGATCGAAAAAACCGTGGCGCAGCCGCTGCTGGACCTGTCGCTGTTTCGCCAGCGCCGCTTTGTCGGGGTGCAGGTGCTGGCCGCTACGCCCGCGTTCCTGTTCATCGTGCCGGTGGTGATGCTGCCGGGCCGCCTGATCGGCTTTGACGGCCTGTCGCCGCTGGCGGCCGGACAGCTGATGATGGCGCTGGCCGCGCCGCTGCTGGTGGTGCCGCTGCTGGCCAGCGTGCTGCTGCGCTGGTGCGGCGCCGCAAGCCTGTGCGCGGCCGGCCTGCTGCTGGCGGCGCTGGGCCTGTCCTGGCTGGCCGTGGCAGGACCTGGCGTGTTGCCGCTGCTGCTGATCGGCGCCGGCATCGGCTTGCCGTGGGGCCTGATGGATGCGATGGCGCTGAATGTCGTGGAAGCACGGCGCGCCGGCATGGCGACCGGCATTTTCAATACGGTGCGCGTCTCGGCCGATGGCGTGGCGCTGGCGGTGGCGGGCGCCGTGCTGGCCGGCCTGATCGGCACGGGCCTGGCCGCTGTCCTGCCGGCGCAACTGCCGATCGCGCAGGCGGCCAGCCGCGCGGCCTTGGGCGACTTGCAGCAGGCGGCGCAACTGCTGCCAGGGCAGCTGGACCTGCTGCGCGCCACCTATGCGGTTGCGTTTCGCCAGCTGCTGCTGTTCTTGTCGGCGCTGGCGGTGGCGACTGCCTCGCTGCTGCTGTATCTGCTCAAGGAGCCGCGTCAGGCATCGACGCCGTAGGCCACCGCGATCAATAACAGGGCATTATTGCAGGCGCGGGCAAACGCGGTGGTGGCGTAGGCCGCCGCCACGCCAGGCTCGCGGTAGCGCAGGTAGACAAAGCTGAACATGGCGCCTGAACCGAGCGCGACGATAGCATGCAGCAAGCCGCCGCTCAGGTAATGCACGACGCCCCACAGGATCGAGCCAATGAAGACGCTGAGCGGCTGGCCCGCGCCGAAGCGCTTGAGGATTTCCAGCGGCAGCAGCTGGCCGAGGAAGGTTTCGAGGATGGGAGAATAGATCACGACCCAGAACAGCAGCAGCGGCAGCGACATTTCGCGCTGGAAGCGAGCCAGTCCCGTGTGCGCGCCCCAGTACTGGGGCGGCAGCAGCGCTTTGGCGACAAACAGGATGGCAAAACAGAGGATGCAGGTGACTATCGCCCAGCCGAATGCGTGCAGGGCGTTGCGCAGCACCGGCAAGCGCGCCTTGAAGGCGAACTCCGGGCTGTCCACATCGTGACGCCTGTGCAGCTGCATATGCGATCCTGGGGTGCGCTGGTCCGGCTGTCATTGTAGCGCGGAACAGGGACACCGGCGCGCACCCGCCGTGCGAGCGTCAGGCTGCCAGCAGCAGCGGCCTGTTGTGCGTCAGCTGCGACTGCGCCAGCTTGAATATGCCCACTTCCTGTTCCAGCTGCTCGGCCTGCTGCTGCAGTTCATGCGCGGCGGCCGCCGCTTTTTCGACCAGCGCCGCATTCTGCTGCGTCACCTTGTCCATGTCGACAATGGCGCGGTTGACCTGCTCGATGCCGGCGCCCTGTTCCTGGGTAGCGTGGCTGATCTCGGCCATGATGGAGGTCACGCGGCTGATGCCGGCCACCACGTCGTGCATGGTGGCGCCCGCCTGTTCGACCAGCACGGTGCCGGTACCGACCTTGCTGACGGAATCGTGGATCAGCGCCTTGATTTCATGCGCGGCGGCGGCCGAGCGCTGCGCCAGGCTGCGCACCTCGGAGGCGACCACGGCAAAGCCGCGTCCCTGCTCGCCGGCGCGCGCCGCTTCTACCGCCGCATTCAATGCCAGGATATTGGTCTGGAACGCGATGCCGTCGATCACGCCGATAATGTCGACAATCTTGTTCGACGAGGCATTGATCAGGCCCATGGTCAGCACCACTTCGGCCACCGCCTTGCCGCCCTGTTCCGACACGGCGGACGCATCGCGTGCCAGCTGGTTGGCCTGCTGCGCGTTTTCCGCATTCTGGCGCACGGTGGCAATCAGCTGTTCCATCGACGACGCCACTTCTTCCAGCGAACCGGCCTGCTGCTCGGTGCGCTGCGACAGGTCGCGGTTGCCCAGCGCAATTTCGGTCGAGGCCGCGGCAATGGTTTCCGTTCCATGGCGCACCTTGCCGACGATGGCCGACAGATTGTCACGCATGGTCTTCATGGCAAACAGCATGCTGCTGTCGTCGCCAGCGCGCGTGACGACCTCGATCGCCAGTTCGCCATGGGCGATGCGGTCGGCAATCGCGGCCGCGTAGTCGGGTTCGCCGCCAAGCTGGCGCAGCAGGCGGCGCGTGATCAGGGTGGCCACCACCGCGCTCAGCAGCACGCTGGCCACGGCCAGCAGCGCAATCCAGCGCACCGAATGATCATAGATGGCATGCACGGCGTCGCTGGCCAGGTTTGACTCCTGCTGCACCGACTTGAGCATGATGTCGATATCCTCGACAATCTGGCGCCGCAGCGGGCTGCATTCATTGACGAGAAAGTCGCCGTATTGGTCCATTTGCTGCGCTTCGCGGTACACGCGCGGGCGCTGCAGTTCCTGCGCCATTTTCTTCAGGCCGGCGCTGACCTTGTCGAAATGCGCGTCGCCGGCAAACTGCGGCGCCAGCTTCGCCAGCGCGTCGAGGTACAGCGCCTTCTGCTGGTCGAGGATGGCCAGTTCGCGCATCGCCGCGGCCTGGTCGCGGAAAATATAGGCGTTGCGCGCCGCCAGGCCGGTCTGGTCGAGCGCCTCGCGCGCCACGTACAGCGGCTCCAGTTTGGTCTGCTGGACGGTTTCCTGCGTGCGCATGGCGTCGGAAATGGCGCCGATGCGCAACAGCGCAAACGCGGCCAGCACCAGCAGCAAGGCGACCAGCGCGCCAAAGCCCAGCGTCAGCCGCGTGCCTATCTTGAGATTGTTCTGTAACTTCATGATGATTCCTGTTCCGGGTAACGAACATATGGCCGAACGAACGGCATCCAAAGGGTAGTTGGTGCTGATGCGGCAAGTATCCGCAAGTGGATACCTGCCGTTGACTGGCGTTTTCTGGGGCTGTCGGGGTGTTCAGGCAGCGACGGCGGCAAAGAATGAGTGCGCCTGTCGTGCAGGCGAAACTATAACCCAAAGGAAATAAAAAAGATTTCCAGAAACTTAATTTCGATGCTTAAAAGCACTAATAATTTGTTTTAAAACAAATTATGTGCGATAACGCACGTTGCCACGCGAGCCGTTTTCACGTGCACGCTGCCGCCGTGCCAGGTCAAGCATTCGGCCCTGCGCCCGAAGCCAGCGCGATTAACTGGTTATAATTGCCGCATTCTTTCAAATCGAGGTTGAGTATGAAGTGGGCCTTGCTGGGCATTTTTGTCATATCCGTTTTACATATCCACTTTCGCGGCAAGGTGCGCCTGCCGTTCCGCCGCCAGATCTTCGACCACTCGTCGTTCATGGCGCCGCTGAACATGTTCATGCACGCCTTTTCGAAAGTGCCGGCCACGCCGTATCTGGCCGTGTCGGATTTTCCCGAGCTGGTGCCGCTGCAGCAGAATTGGCAGGTCATCCGCGATGAAGCGCTGAAACTGCAGGAGCTCAAAAAGATCAAGGCGGCCGAAAAGAACGACGACGTCGGCTTCAATTCGTTTTTCAAGTACGGCTGGAAGCGCTTCTACCTGAAATGGTATGACGCCAGCCACCCGTCGGCCCAGCAGATGTGCCCGCAAACCTATGCCTTGCTGCAATCGATTCCGTCGATCAAGGCGGCCATGTTTGCGGAACTGCCGACTGGCGGCAAGCTCAATCCGCACCGCGATCCGTTCGCCGGTTCGCTGCGCTACCATCTGGGCCTGCAGACGCCGAACGACGACCGCTGCTTTATCGATGTCGATGGCGAGCGCCATAGCTGGCGCGACGGCCAGGCCGTGATGTTCGACGAAACGTATATCCACTGGGCGCGCAATGACGCCGACAGCGATCGCATCATCCTGTTCTGCGATATCGAGCGCCCGATGCGCTTCCGCTGGACGCAGGCGCTGAACCGCTGGCTGGGCCGCACCCTGATGACGGCGGCCGCCTCGCCCAACGAACTGGGCGACCAGGCCGGCGGCATCAGCAAGCTGTTCCGCATTTCCTGGAGCATGGGACAGTACCGCCGCCGCTTCAAGGCGTGGAACAAGACCGCTTACAACCTGACGCGCATCCTGCTGGTGGTGGCCGTGATCGCGCTGATCTACTATATTTGAGGGTTGGCCAGAGCCAGCATCGCAAAACCGCCTTCGGGCGGTTTTGTCATTTCTGCGCCACGTATCCGCCGAAAAAGCCATGCTGTCAGGCAAACTAATCACAATTATGATAGTATGCTATATACTTTCAGCCTGAGCCTTTCATGATCGACTTCCAGAAAACCCTCTCCGCAGGCCATATGACCAGCCGCGCGGCGCGCCTGTTTTCCCGCGTGGCCGACCGCAGGCTCAAGCTGATCGGCATGGCGCCCGGCCAGTTGCCCGTCTATTATGAATTGGCGAAGGGCGCGCAGCTGACGCAAAAAGCGCTGGCCGAGGCTGCAGCCGTCGAGCAGCCGACCATGGCGGCGACCCTGTCGCGCATGGAGCGCGACGGCTTGCTGAACCGCGCGCCGGACCTGAAGGACAAGCGCAGCAGCCTGTTCAGCCTGACCCCGGCCGCACTGGGCAACGCCGCGCTGGTGCGCCAGATTATTGATGACGGCAACAATGCCGCGCTGGCCGGCTTCAGCGACGCGGAACAGGCCGCCCTGCTCGACATGCTCAACCGTATTATCGCCAACCTCGACGGCAGCAACAGTCCCGATACCGCCTTGCCGCCGAAGTAAGCCACATTTTCGCCGTATCCAGTCGTCCTCCACGGTGCAGAGGAACCGACTCTCTGTCACCCCGCACCATCGGGCTGCGCCAGGATGGACTGGCCGCCTGTTCAACAACAAAAAAAGGAATTCCCGTGCTCTCTTCCGGCTCATCCTCTCCTTCCCGGCTGCGCTATGTGCCAGCCCTGCTCATGATCCTGTCGGGCCTGTTCCTGGCCATAGCCGGCGCCCGCCTGGCGACCCTGGGCGGCAGCTGGTTCTACCTGCCGATGGGCCTGGCCACGCTGGCCGCCGGCGTGCTGCTGTGGCGCGCAAAACCCGCCGGCGCCCTGCTGTTCGGCGCCGCCCTGATCGTGGCGCTGATCTGGGCGCCGCTCGACGCCGGCTGGAATTTCTGGCCGCTGGTGTCGCGCCTGTTCGTGTTCGGCGTGCTGGCCCTGCTGGCCGCGCTTGTCTACCCGGGCCTGCGCCGCGCCGCTGGTTTGCCGTCCGGCAAGGGTGCGTATGGCGTCGCCGGCCTGATCGCCGTCTGCCTGGCCGTGACCGCCGTCAATTTCTTCCTGCCCAAGTCCGTCATTGAAGCGGACGTGATCGCCAAAGTCACCCCGGTGGCGCCAGGCAAGGCACAGAAAGACTGGCTGCACTGGGGCAATACCACGGCCGGCAACCGCTTTGCCGCGCTGGACCAGATCAACAAGGACAATGTCGGCGGCCTGACACTGGCCTGGACCGCGCATACCGGTGATGTACCGCAAAGCAATGGCTCCGGCGCGGAAGACCAGAACACCCCGCTGCAAGTGGGCGACACGCTGTATGTCTGCACCGCCTACGGCAAGGTGGTGGCGCTCGACGCCGACACCGGTGCGCAGCGCTGGAAATACGATCCGCAAGGCAAGGCGCCGAACTGGCAGCGCTGCCGCGGCCTGGGCTACCATGACGACGACGCCGCCGTCCCGGCCGCGCAGCCGCTGCCGGCCACCGCCGTCGCCAACGCTGCGCCCGCCGCCTGCCGCAAGCGCATCCTGCTGCCGACCATCGACGCACGCCTGATCGCGCTCGACGCCGCCACAGGCCAGCCGTGCGCGGACTTCGGCCAGCAAGGCATCGTCGACCTGACAACCGGCATGGGCGAAGTCAAGCCCGGCTACTACCAGCAGACCTCGACACCGCTGATCGCCGGCGACCTGGTGGTGGTGGTGGGCGGCCGCGTGGCCGACAATTTTTCGACCGGCGAGCCGCCGGGCGTAGTGCGCGCCTTCGACGTGCACACGGGCGAGCTGGCCTGGGCTTGGGATCCGGGCAACCCCGCCATCACCAAATTGCCGCCGCCAGGCCAGACCTATACGCGCGGCACGCCGAACGTCTGGTCGGCCATGTCGTACGACGCGCCGCTGGGCCTGATCTACCTGCCGACCGGCAATGCCACGCCGGACTTTTTCGGCGGCACCCGCACGGCGCTGGACGACAAATACAGCTCGTCCATCGTGGCCGTGGAAGCGAAGACCGGCAAAGTGCGCTGGCACTTCCAGACCACCCATCACGACCTGTGGGATTTCGACCTGCCGGCCCAGCCACTGCTGTACGACATTCCTGACGGCAAAGGCGGCACCCTGCCCGCGCTGGCGCAGGTCACCAAGCAAGGCGAAATCTTCCTGCTCAACCGCGTCACGGGCGAGCCGATCGCGCAGGTCGAAGAACGCAAGGTCCCGCAAGGCAATGTGCCGGGCGAGCGCTATTCGCCGACGCAGCCGTTCTCGGTCGGCATGCCGTCGATCGGCAATGCCACCCTGAAAGAGTCGGACATGTGGGGCGGCACCGTGTTTGACCAGCTGCTGTGCCGCATCTCGTTCAAGGGCATGCGCCACCAAGGCGTCTACACGCCGCCGGGCCTGGACCAGTCGCTGCAGTTCCCGGGCTCGCTGGGCGGCATGAACTGGGGCAGCGTCTCGGTCGATCCGACCACCAGCTACATGTTCGTCAACGACATGCGCCTGGGGCTGGCCAACTACATGATCCCGCGCGCCGAGATTCCAAGCGGCGCCAGCGGCATCGAAATGGGCGTGGTGCCGCAAGTGGGCACGCCGTTCGGCGCCATGCGCGAGCGTTTCCTGTCGAAAGCGGGCATCCCTTGCCAGAAACCGCCGTTCGGCACCATGTCGGCGATCGACCTGAAAACCCGCAAGCTGGTGTGGCAGGTGCCGGTCGGCACGGTACAGGATACGGGTCCGATGGGCATCCGCATGAAAATGCCGATTCCGATCGGCATGCCGACCCTGGGCGCCTCGATGTCGACCCAGTCCGGCCTGCTGTTCTTTGCCGGCACGCAGGATTTCTATCTGCGCGCGTTTGACAGCGCCACCGGCAAGGAAATCTGGAAGCAGCGCCTGCCGGTGGGCAGCCAGTCCGGCCCGATGACTTATGTGTCGCCGAAAACCGGCAAGCAGTACATCGTCGTCAGCGCCGGCGGCGCGCGCCAGTCGCCGGACCGTGGCGATTATGTATTGGCGTATGCCTTGCCGGACAAAAAGTAAATTGGTGTTGGGGGGTGTTGTCGGATTACGCGCTGCGCGCTAATCCGACCTACGATGCAAAAACTTGCCCGATAAAAAATAATACATCACGCTCATTGCGTAGGTCGGATCAGGTCCGCAGGACCGTAATCCGACAACATTGCTGGCCAAACCAATGGCGATGTGTCATTTCACCGGCTCGAACGTGACCACCAGCCCATCGCCGGTGGTCCTGATCTGCGTCGGCACGAACTGCACCCCCGCATAGCGCAGCTCGTCCGGCTTGAAGGTGTACACCGGCGTTTCATGCATCAGCTGATCGCCGACCAGGCTGGCCACCTTGGCAAACTGCCGCTGCTGCGACTCATCCATCCCCTCGATACTGACCTTGTCCACGCTGGCGTCCGACAGGTACACGGCGCTGCGCTGGGCATCCAATACCAGGCGGCCCGACAGGGCCAGGTTGCCGCGCCAGTGCTGGCGGATGAATGGCGGCGTGACGCTGGCGTCGACGGACAGCGCGACCCGCTCGCGCTCGGGCTGCAGCGACAGCTGCGGATTGCTCAATTTCACATCGAGCACCGACATCACGCGCTTGTCGATCGGAAAACGGCGCTCCAGCCCTTGCTGCATTTTACCGAGCGACACCGTCACGTCGCGCGGACCGGACAGGGTCGAGCAGGACGTCAGCATGGCACCGGCAAGGATGGCAAGGGTGGCGGTTTTCAGCAAGGGGCGCACGGCGTTCAGGTTCATGACGATTCTCGAAAAATAGGTGTGGCTATCTTACACAGCCGTGTGCGGCTGCACAAAACAAATCCGGCGCAGACCTTGCAGTCCGCGCCGGATTTTTTGATGTTACCGCCAGCGAAAAGCGCTTAGCGGACGAACAGGGCGATCAGGATCACGATCGGCAGGGGGATGCCCAGCAAGAGCAAGAGGATGGAACGCATGGTGTTTCTCCTGTAAAAAGTGAGAGGAATTAAATGGTCACATGGCGCAGTACGCGCTCATGGTCGCGCTGACGTCCGCCAGCGGTAGCTGCCAGTGCGGCAACAAAGGCGCCAAGCAGCAGGGCCACGAACATCCACAGGGCGGTATGGGCGCCAGCCTTGCGTGCCGTTTCAGCAGCTTGCTGGGCTTTGGCCTTGGCATCAGCTGCGGCTTTGGCAGCGCGGCCATAGACGGCGTCGACGCGGGCTTCGGCATCGGCCTGCGAGATGCCGGTGCGTTTGGCAACTACCTGGCCCAGATAGGCGCGGTCGTCGGCGGCCAGGCTGCCGGCGGACAGGCTGGTGGCAAAGATCTTGCCGATTTCAACGCGCTGGTCGGCCACATTGACCGAGCTGTCGGCAGCGGCCGGCACGGCCGGCGCACCAGTGGCGGCGGCAGGCGCAGGCGCGGCGCGCAGCAGCATGTCGGAGAAATAGTCAAGCGGATTGGTGGTGCTGCCACCTTCATCCGAGTTCGCTGCCGCTGCACCGGCACCGGCTGCCGCAGCAGGCGCTACCGCCGCTGCCGCACCGGCGCCCGCATCAATGGCGCCGCTCAGGACGGCGCGCGTGCCACCGGCCAGCAAGGCGACGGTGACCAGCGTGGCCACGGCCCAGGCCAGCAGGCCGTGGGCGGTATCGCGGAAATGCACTTCATCGGTATGCACCGAACTCCATTTGCTGCGCAGGCGGCCGGCCATGTAGCCGCCGATGCCGGACGCGGCCAGCTGCATGAACGCCAGCCAGGCGATGGTGCCCACGCCGATGGCGGTGGCGTTGAACGACCATGGCGATACCGACGACAGGCCCAGGCCCACGCCGAGGATCAGCAGGATGAAGGACAGTGCGGCGGCCGCTGCGGCGCCGGCAATGACGGCGCCCCAGGAGACGCCCGGTTGATTCAGGTCCGAGACGGACAGTTGTGTCGCTTGCATAAAATTCCCCTTGGATAGATGTGTGGTTGATTGGTGATCAGGCGGTGGCCATCAGTTGTTCCTTGCGGGCGGCCATCTCGTCGCCCAGCGCATCGAGGTCGACGGCCGTCTTGCGCACCTTGGGAAACATGTCGCTTTCTTCTTCCTTGACGTGGTGTTCGATCTGCTCGGACAGCACGGTGACCTTGGCGTCGTACAGGTCTTCGGTCGGGTCCATGGCGAGGATTTGCGCGATCAGTTCCTTGGCGCTGGCGTGCTCCACCACCGCCTCGTCCATCAGGTCGCCGTCATGGATGGGGCGGCGCACGGCCGGATAGAAGATTTCTTCTTCGATCTGGGTGTGCACGGTCAGTTCATGACAGATTTGATCAGCCAGTTTTTTCTTGGTGGCGAAGGAACGGTCGCTCAGGCCCTCGTACTGTTCGAACAGTGCCTTGACGGTCTTGTGGTCCTTCATTAATAAGCTGATTGCGTTCATGGCGCCTCCTTGTTGTTGATGTGACCAAGGATGCCGCGCAGCGGAAAAGTCGTATGTGCGACGCCATACACAAGAATGATATTGCCCCCTCCCGGGAACAATTACGGATGATTAATTATTTGATGCCATGGTGATTCATCAAATCGTACAGCGTGGGCCGGCTCACGCCCAGCAGTTCTGCCGCCTTGACGATATTGCCGTCGGAACGCGCCAGCGCGCGCACCATCACCCGGTATTCGGCCGCGTCGCGCGCCTGGCGCAGATTCAGGCTCTCTTCCGGCGCCGTCCCCTGGGCGCCATCGGGCAGGCCCAGATCCTCGACCGCGATCAAAGGCCCGTCGCACATGATGACGGCGCGCTTGATGCAGTTTTCCACCTCGCGCACATTGCCGGGCCAGTGATACGCCTCGATCGCCTGCATCGCGTCGCTGCTGAAATGCAGGCTGGCGCGCGCTTCGCTGGCGCAGAAGCGGTTCTTGAAATGGTGGGCCAGCAAGGCCGGGTCGCCAGCGCGCTCGCGCAGCGGCGGGATGCGCAGCACGATTTCGCTGAGGCGGTAATACAGGTCCTCGCGGAAACGTCCCTGCCCCGCCAGCGTTTTCAGGTCTTGGTGGGTGGCGCAGACGATGCGCACATCGACGGCGATCTCGCCGCGCCCGCCGACCCGCTCGATCACGCGCTCCTGCAGGAAGCGCAGCAGTTTCGCCTGCAGCGCCAGCGGCATGTCGCCGATTTCATCGAGAAAGAAAGTGCCGCCGTGCGCCAGTTCGATCTTGCCCAGCGTCTGGCGCGCCGCACCTGTAAACGCGCCTTTTTCATAACCGAACAGTTCGCTTTCAAGCAGGTTCTCGGGAATCGCCGCGCAGTTGATGGCGACGAAACGCTGCGCGCTGCGGTTCGAGAGCGCATGCAAGCCGCGCGCGATCAGCTCCTTGCCACTGCCCGAGTCGCCCAGCAGCATCACGCTGGCCGACGACGGCGCCACCTTTTCCACGCTGCGGCACAGTTTCAGCATGCCGGGATCGCGGCTGACGATGCCGGCCAGCGGCGAGTCCAGCTGCGTCTGCAGCATGCGCCGGTTCTCCTGCTGCATCGCGTGCAGGTAAAACGCGCGCGCGATCACCAGCCCCAGCATGTCGGCATCGAATGGCTTCTGGTGAAAATCGTAGGCGCCCAGCGCGATCGCCTTTAACGCATGCGCGCGCTCCTGGTTGCCGGACAGGACGATGATTTTGGTGTCGGGCGCCAGCGCCAGGATCTGCTGCAAGGTGGCAAGCCCTTCAGTGGCACCGTCGGGGTCGGGCGGCAACCCCAGGTCCATCGTCACCACGGCGGGCTGATGGCGCCGCACCTGCGCCAGCGCCGCGTCACGCTCGCCCGCCAGCAGCACCTCGTAGCCGTCGAAGCTCCATTGCAGCTGTTTTTGCAGGCCGGGATCGTCCTCGATTACCAGCAATTTCTGCTTGCCCATGCGGTTTCCTTTACGCTTGACCGTTCACGCAGCGATGCCGCCATGCAACGGCAGGATCACGCGAAACGTGGTGCCCACCTGCGGCTCGCTGTGCACCTCCAGGCTGCCGCCCACTTCGCGCAGATATTCGCGGCTCTCGAACACGCCGATGCCCATGCCGGCCGTCTTGGTGCTGTCGAACGGCTTGAACAGGCGCTCGCGGATGAATTGCTCGCTCATGCCGCCGCCCGTATCGTTCAGTTCCACCACCGCCGTCTGCCGCTCGCGCAGCAGGCGCACCGCCACCCGCCCGCTGCTGGCGGTGGCTTCGACGGCGTTCTGGATCAGGTGGCCCAGCACGCGTTCGAGCCGCGCGCGGTTGGCCAGCACCGTCAGTTCGCCATCGACGATGTCAAGCTGCGGCGCGGGCGCCAGGCTAGCCTTGGCCGCCACCGCCTGCTGCAGCAGGCCATCGAGCAGCAGCGGTGCGGCCGCATCCGGCGCTTCGCCGCGCGCCAGCTTTTGCAGCAGGGTCTTCATTTTCTGTACCGAATGGTCGAGCGTGACCAGCATGTCCTGCTGAAACGCCGGATTGGCGCGGTGCTTTTCCGCATTGGCGAGCAGGAGCGACAGCTGGAACACCAGGTTTTTCAGGTCGTGCACGATAAAGGTGGACATGCGGTTGAACGACTCGAACTGGCGCGCCACCATCAAGGTATCGAGCGACTCGCGGTGCGCCAGGTAGCTGGCGGCCTGGCTGCCGGCAATTTTCAGCACGTCGCGCACCTCCCAGTTCAGGGCGATGTGCGTGCGCGGCTGCGCCAGCGCCACAAAGCCGAACAGGCGGCCATGCAGCATCAGCGGCACCAGCAGCCAGATGGCAGGCAGCGCCAGCAGCGAGGCCGGCATGACCAGATCGCCATACTGCTGCGGATCGCTGCGCCAGTCGGCCACTTCGATCACCCATTGCCGCGTTTCCAGGAAGCGGCATAGCGAGCCGCTCGTGGGCTCGGCGGGCAGCCCGGGCGGCCAGTTCCAGCTGGCCACCGGCGTCATGGCGTGCGGCGCCATCGCATCCGTTTCGCGTGCAATCCACAGCGCACCGGCGGGACTTTCGACCAGCTGCGCCACGGCCTGGATGGTGCGCTCGCCCAGCGCCGGGCCATCCTCGGACAGCGTGCGCGTAAAGCGCAGCCACTCCTCGCGGTAATCGAAGCTGGCCTGGTAAAAATGCTTGTTGATCAACACTTTCAGCCGGGCCCGCAGCGCGCCGGAAAACAGCACGCCGGCCAGCAGCAGCATCGCGCCACCCAGGTAGGCAACTTGCATCAGCGCTCCCCAGGCACCGCCAAAATAGCGCAGATAATAGGCGCTGGCCGCCATTGCCAGCAGGTAGATGGCCGAGCCCAGCAGCGCTGCCGAGCGGAACAGCATCTGGCGCGACACCGACAAGCCCAGCGCCCAGCCCGGATTGCGCGCGGCCGACACGGCCAGCAGCGGTGCGCACAGCGCGTCGACGATGCCGCGCGCGGCCCAGATATCGTCATTGATTTCGCGAAACAGCAACGCGTCGCTATATAAATAAAAATCATAGGCAAACAGCCCCCCCGCACCCAGGCAGGCAAACTTGATGCCCCAGCGCTTCTGCTGCGGCGTGTTGCGGTACCACTGTTCCAC
>NZ_DAMAGB010000034.1:0-73445 GCF_031995485.1 Janthinobacterium sp. | reverse complement strand
CGAGGTGCCCGGCGAAATTTCGATCGCGCCTTTGCGGGCCAGGGCCTGCAAATGCTCTTCGGCCGCATTGGCCGATTTGAAACCCAATTCGTTGGCGATTTCGGCACGGGTCGGAGGAAAGCCCGTGTTTTCAATCGCGTCCTTGATCAGGTTCAGGATTTGTTCTTGTCGTGCTGTCAGCTTGATCATGGGGGTGGGCGCATACTGAAATGCTGTCTATATGAACAGTCTGTATTTTTGTACAGTATCGCCGACTATGCAAGCGACTTTCGGCCTTTTTCAGCGATTTTGATGGAAAAAGTGCCGGCGTGCGAAAAAAACACGCTGCTGCGGCCGTGGCGGCCGCAAACGCCAGGCACAGGGTTGCCCGGTTTGCAAAAGCCGGTTATAATCTTCGGCTGACCTTCCCACACTCGTCTTGACGCCGAGGTGGGCGATTATCAATCCGACCTGAAGGAGTTTGCATGCGTCATTATGAAATAGTCTTTATCGTCCATCCGGACCAAAGCGAGCAAGTGCCCGCGATGATCGAACGCTACAAAGCCAGCGTAACCACCCGCGGCGGTTCGGTTCACCGTGTGGAAGATTGGGGCCGCCGTCAAATGGCTTACTCGATCCAAAAGCTGCCTAAAGCACACTACATCTGCCTGAACATCGAATGCGACAACGAGACCCTGGTCGAGTTGGAAACAGCATTCAAATTCAATGATGCCGTGTTGCGTCACCTGACCGTTAAAATGAAGAAAGCTGAAACAGCTCCTTCGCCGATGATGAAATCGGTACAACGCGAAGACGCGGCCAAAAGCCACCGCACCGAAGCACCAGCAGCCGCTCCAGCCGCAGCAGCTTAATTGTTGATCAGGAACGTGCGCTGAACCAGCTTCAAGTTACCGCCATCATTGCCGAGCGCGAAATATTGCGCTATACCCCGGCAGGGCTGCCGATTGTGAATGCAGTATTGCAACACAGTTCGCAGCAGATGGAAGCCGGTATTGCCCGTTTGACCGAGTTTGATGTTGCCGCGCTAGCCGCTGGTGAAATCTCAGGCCGGTTCAGCCAGGCGAGCTTGGGCGGGGTGTATCAGTTCACGGGATTCCTGGCCAGGAAAAGCCGCAACAGCAAGAGTTTGGTGTTTCACATCATTGATTTTAGTGCTGTCAATTCTGACTAGCGCATTTTTAGATACAGGAGCCTCACATGGCATTCGGTAAAAAGTTCGACAAAAATAAGCTCAAGCTTAAAGAAAAACGCAAACAGCAAAACCCGCTGTTCAAACGCAAGAAGTTCTGCCGCTTCACCGCAGCTCACGTTGAACAAGTCGACTACAAAGACGTAGACACGCTGAAAGACTTCGTCCAAGAAAACGGCAAGATCATGCCAGCACGCCTGACCGGTACCAAAGCGCACTACCAGCGCCAAGTTGACACCGCAATCAAGCGCGCTCGCTTCCTCGCGCTGCTGCCATACACCGATCTGCACCACGCTTAATCGGTCAGATATTCCTGGAGAAGAACTATGCAAATCATTCTGTTAGAAAAAGTTGTCAACGTCGGTAACCTCGGCGAAGTCGTCAAAGTCAAAGACGGTTACGCACGTAACTTCCTGATCCCGCAACGCCTGGCCCGTCGTGCTACCGCTACCGCGATCGCCGAATTCGAAGTCAAGCGCGCCGAACTGGAAAAAGCTGCTGCCGCCAAGCTGGCTGCATCGCAAGCCCAGGGCGAAAAACTGAGCGGCCTGACCGTTCAAGTTGCTCAAAAAGCTGGCGTCGATGGCCGTCTGTTCGGTTCCGTCACCAACTTCGACATCGCCGAAGCGCTGACCAAGCAAGGTTTTGCTGTTGAAAAAGCACAAATCCGCATGCCTACCGGCCCGCTGAAAGTTGTTGGCGAGCACAACGTTTCGGTTGCCCTGCACACCGACGTGGTGGTGGAAGTGGTGATCGCTGTCGTACCAGACGCAAACGCGTAAATCGTTTGCAGGCCGCGGCCTGCAGGCTTTGCCGCAATAAAAAGCCGGGTTCGCCCGGCTTTTTTGTCGCCTTTTTTTCGCTGATTTTCAGTCCTTTATTTTTGCCCGGACGCCGAAGCGGGTATAATTCGCGCCATGAACGCCCCCTCTGATCCACAACTGGATTCCCTCCGCATACCGCCGCATTCGATCGAAGCAGAACAATCCGTCATCGGCGGCCTGCTGCGCGACAATGCCGCGTATGACCGCATTGCCGACTTCATGCATGCGGATGATTTCTATCGCTATGACCATCGCATCATCTTCGAGCAAATCGTCAAGATGGTGAATGCCTCCAAGCCGGCCGATGTCATTACTGTTTTTGAAACCCTGACCCAGCTCGGCAAGGCCGATGACGTGGGCGGACTCGCTTACCTGAACGCGATGGCGCAAAACACACCATCGGCCGCCAATATCCGCCGCTATGCCGAGATCGTGCGCGATCGCGGCGTGCTGCGCAAACTGATCACCGTCGCCGACGATATCTCGGGCACCGCCTTCAGCCCGCAGGGCAAGGAAGTCAAGCAGATGCTTGACGAGGCCGAATCGAAGATTTTTGCGATCGCCGAAGAAGGCGCGCGCGGCGCCCAGGGCTGGACCGCGATCCAGCCGCTGCTGACGCAGGTGGTCGAGCGCATCGACGAACTGTACAGCCGCGACAATCAAAGTGAAATCACCGGCGTGCCGACCGGTTTCATCGATCTCGACCGCATGACATCCGGCCTGCAGCCGGGCGACCTGGTGATCGTCGCCGGCCGCCCGTCGATGGGCAAGACCGCGTTCTCCGTCAATATCGGCGAGAACGTGGCGATCGACAGCGGCTTGCCGGTGGCCGTGTTCTCGATGGAGATGGGCGGCGCCCAGCTGGCCATGCGTATGCTCGGCTCGGTTGGCCAGCTCGACCAGCACCGCCTGCGCACGGGCCGCCTGAACGACGAAGACTGGCCGCGCCTGACCAACGCGATCCAGAAGATGAACGACGCGCAGCTGTATATCGACGAGACGCCGGCGCTCAATTCGATCGAGCTGCGCGCCCGCTCGCGCCGCCTGTCGCGCCAGTGCGGCAAGCTGGGCCTGATCATCGTCGACTACTTGCAGCTGATGTCGGCCAATACGCCGGGCGACAACCGCGCGACCGAGATTTCCGAGATTTCGCGGGGCCTGAAAGGGCTGGCCAAGGAACTCGGTTGCCCCGTGATCGCGCTGTCCCAGCTGAACCGCTCGCTGGAGCAGCGCCCGAACAAGCGTCCGGTGATGTCGGACTTGCGCGAATCGGGCGCTATCGAACAGGATGCCGACGTGATCCTGTTCATTTACCGCGACGAGGTCTACAACCCCGACTCGCCCGACAAGGGCACCGCCGAAATCATTATCGGCAAACAGCGTAACGGGCCAATCGGCAGCATCCGCCTCACTTTCATGGGGCAGTACACCAAATTTGGCAATTACAGTGGTGGCCTGGCGCTTTACCAAGGCGATTAACACAGCAGCACTGGCATTCCATCGGCCGCCCCCTCCATCACCGGGGGCGGCTTTCTGCAGTAAATAACACGACTCAATGCTTAACGGAGAATGACATGTTTGGACGCTTGATGCCCACAGAGGGCAAGTTTTTTGAATTGTTTAACCAGCACGCGGAACTGTGCGTCAAGGGCGCTAAAGAGATGCTCGGCCTGATGACCAATTTCGACGACCTGGAAAATCGCGTGCATGCCATCGAGAGCATCGAGAAACAGGCCGACAAGGTCACCTACGCCACGGTCGAAATGCTGCACAAGACCTTCATCACGCCGATCGACCGCGACGATATCCATCAGCTGATCACGCGCCAGGACGACATCCTCGACCTGCTGGAAGACGCGGCGCAAACCGTGTCCCTGTACGACCTGAAAGCGGTCACGCCGGAAGCCAAGCGCCTGGCCGAACTGGTACTGGCCTGTACCGAAAAAGTGCGCGACGCCGTCGCCCTGCTGCACAACATGGACAACTCGCGCAAGATCGTCGCCATCTGCGAAGAGATCGACCGCCTGGAGTCGGACGCCGACCACGTGATGCGCGCCGCCATGTCCAAGCTGTTCCGCGACGAGCCGGACGTGCGCAACCTGATCAAGATGAAGGCGATCTACGAGCT
Source organism: Janthinobacterium sp. (assembly GCF_031995485.1). NCBI lineage: Bacteria > Pseudomonadati > Pseudomonadota > Betaproteobacteria > Burkholderiales > Oxalobacteraceae > Janthinobacterium > Janthinobacterium sp. The sequence continues at coordinate 69,304 of NZ_DAMAGB010000034.1, read as the reverse complement.
TCTGGAAACCGTGACCGACCGTTGCGAAGATGTGTCCAACATCATCGAAGGCATCATCGTCGAAAACGCGTAAGCGTTGGGCCTGTCCTGAACCAGAATCAGAAAAGAACATACCAATGACCATACAAATCAGCATCTACGTGCTAGGCCTGTTGATCGCCCTCGCGCTGCTGTTTGACTTCATGAACGGCTTCCACGATGCCGCCAACGCGATCGCCACGGTGGTCTCGACGGGCGTATTGAAACCGCAGACCGCGGTTGCCATGGCTGCCACCTTCAACTTTGTCGCCATTTTCGTGTTTCACCAGCTGACCGTGGCCGCCACGGTGGGCAAGGGCACCATTGATCCGGCCGTGATCGACCAGTACGTGATCTTCGGCGCGCTGATGGGCGCCATCTTCTGGAACCTGTTTACGTGGTACTACGGGATTCCGTCGTCGTCCTCGCATGCGCTGATCGGCGGCCTGGTGGGCGCGGCGGTCGCCAAGTCCGGCACCGGCGCGCTGGTTGCGGCCGGCCTGTGGAAAACCGTGGCCTTTATCGTCATCGCTCCCGTGCTGGGCTTTGTGTTCGGCTCGATCATGATGCTGATCGTGTCGTGGATTTTCGTGCGTTCGACGCCGCGCAAGGTCGACAAATGGTTCCGCCGTTTGCAGCTGGCCTCGGCCGCCGCCTACAGCCTGGGCCACGGCGGCAACGATGCGCAGAAAACCATCGGCATTATCTGGATGCTGCTGATCGCCGCCGGCTACTCGAGCGCGGCCGATGCGATGCCGCCGCTGTGGGTCATCATCTCGTGCTACACGGCCATCAGCTTCGGCACCCTGTTCGGCGGCTGGCGCATCGTCAAGACCATGGGCCAGAAGATCACCAAGTTGAAACCGGTGGGCGGCTTCTGCGCCGAAACCGGCGGCGCGATCACGCTGTTCGTCTCGACGGCGCTCGGCATTCCCGTGTCGACCACGCACACCATCACGGGCGCCATCGTCGGCGTCGGCTCGTCGCAAAAAATGTCGGCAGTGCGCTGGGGCGTGGCGGGCAATATCGTCTGGGCCTGGATCTTCACGATTCCTGCTTCGGCGTTTGTTGCTGCCGTGGCCTGGTGGATTGGCCACCACATCATGTGATGGATAGCCGCCGCCAGTGAAAAGGGAGCCGTCAGGCTCCCTTTTTTTATGGGTCGAGCTGCGCCTGCTTGCCTCGCCGGCGCGCGTACCCGATGCACAGCACGGCAGTGAGTAGCAGAAACACGATCGGTGCCGCGCCCATCACGGCAAACACGGCGCCATAGCCGCAGGCGCCTTCGGAATGGCTGCCGAACCAGGAGCAGGGCATCAGTTCGAGCGCCATAAAGGCGAGAATGGCGGTCAGGAGGGCCGCCAGCAGGGCCAGGCCGGCAATGGTCAGCAGGTTTTTCATGGGCAGCGTGGGGGCAGGTGGAAAAGAAAAAGGAGCCGCAGCTCCTTTCATCATGCAGCTTACTGGCCGCGCGGGCCCTTGTCGCCGCCCTGGTGTTCCTTCAGGCCGTCATTCTGGCGGATCGCGCCCTTGTCCTGTTCCGCCTGCTGGCGGCTCTTGTTCGCTTCATGCTGGGCTTGCTGATCTTCGCGCTGCTGCTGTTCGCGCGCTTTTTCGCTTTGCTGGGTCATGGTGCTCTCCTTGAGGTATGAAGCTTCATCATGCACGGTTCTGGCGCAGCATACTGTTCGCTGGTCAACATATGCCAGCTTAAACGATTTCCACCGTCATACCCTCGGCGGCCAGGAACACCTGCAACGGTCCCAGCCGGTCTGCAAAGCGCGCCATCACGTCGGCAAACACGGCCTCCAGCTGGTCGTCGCTGCGGGTCGGCTCGTGGTGGGTGCAGTACAGCCGTTTCACGCCGCAGCGCAGGGCCAGTTCCAGGGCGCCGTCGAAGGTGCCGTGGCCCCAGCCGCGCTTGCCTTCGTATTCTTCGCGCGTGTAGGAGCAGTCCATGATCAGGGCATCGACGCCGTTGACCGTCTTGTCGATGGCCCCCTGGCGCCGGTCGATGTCATCTTGGCAGGCCGCGTGTTCGGGCGTGCCGGCGGCATGCGGATTGGCAAACGGTTCGTGGTCGCCGCTGAAGAACAGCGCGGCGCCGCCGGACTCGATGCGATAGCCCAGGTTGATCACCGGGTGGTTCATTTCGGCATTCGTCACCACCGCGTCGGCGATGGCCACGCGTTCGCCTACGGCCAGCGTGCGGTAGCCGATCTCGGCCGCCATGGCCGCTTCGCTGACGGGGAAATAATTGTCCTGCAACTGGGCGGCCATCACGTGGCCGATGCCGTTGCCGGCCGCGTCCGCCGCGCCGTACAGGCGCACCTGGCTGCCGCGGATAAACAGCGGGGCAAACATCGGCAGGCCGTGGATATGGTCCCAATGGCTGTGGCTGATCAGGATATGGGCCGCCACCGGTCCTGGTGGCAACTGGCCAGCCAGCGCAAAGATGCCGCTGCCGCCATCGAGGATCAGCAGCGCATCGCTGGCGGTACGCACTTCGATGCAGGTGGTGTTGCCGCCGTAGCGCACGGTATGCGGACCAGGTGACGGTATCGAACCGCGTACGCCCCTGAAGGTGAATTTCATCGCTGCCTTGTTATAGTGTAACGATTGTTGATTCTATTCCAATTGTCGCACGCGAAACCGCCTTTTTTTATGGTTGTTGTGTTTCGGAAATGTATTTTAACTTATTGTATTTTTGCAATGTACAGCCGGTAGCAGCCGACGGTACACTGGTGTTTCTGCCACTTATCATCGCCCTCTATCATGCTCCAGTTGCACCCCGAGCAAATCGCCCAGCGGCTCGACCAGCTGACCGAACTGAGCGTCGAGCTGGGCCGTGGCGCGGCGCAAGGCATGCTGCATGGCGGCGATATCACGTCCTTGCTGGAGCGCATCGTGATGGTGGCCAAGGACATGACGGGCGCCGATGGCGGCACGCTGTACCGCCCCAGCGCCGATGGACGCAGCCTCGACTTCCATATCAGCCTCAACGACAGCCTGGGCATCCGCCAGGGCGCCAGCGCCGGCGTGGCCATCGGCGTGCCGGGCGTGGCCCTGTGGCTGGCCGATGGCACGCCGAACCTGGCGTCGGTGGCAGCCTATGCCGCACACCGGCGCAGCTCGGTCAATATCGAGGATGTGTACCAGTCCGGCGACTTCAATTTTTCTGGCATGCGCGCGTTTGACGGCCACTACGGCTACCGTTCGACGTCATTTTTGACGGTGCCGATGAGCGACCATGAAGGCGAGCTGATCGGAGTGCTGCAGCTGATCAATGCACAGGACCGCGACACGGGCGCAGTGCGGGCGTTTTCCGCCACCGACCAGCGCTTTATCGAGGCGCTGGCGGCGCAGGCCGCCGTGGCGCTGACCAATCAGCTGCTGCTGCGCCAACTGGAGCAATTGCTGGAGTCCCTGGTCAACCTGATCAATATCGGCATCGATGAAAAGTCGCCGTACACGGGCCGCCATTGCCAGTTCGTACCCGAACTGACCATGATGCTGGCCGATGCGGTGCACGCCACCACGCACGGGCCGATGGCCGGTTTCCAGTTGAGCGATAACGAGCGCAAGCAGCTGTGGCTGGCTGGCCTGCTGCACGATTGCGGCAAGATCACCACGCCCGTGCATGTGGTCGACAAGGCCACCAAGCTGGAAACCATCCATGACCGCATCCATTTGATCGACACGCGTTTCGAGGTGCTGCTGCGCGACGCGGAGATCGCGGCGCTGAAGGCGCAACTGGCTGCGCCCGGGCGCCGGGACGACATCGCGCAAGACTTGCACGCGCAGCAGATGAGGTTGCGCGACGAGCGCGATTTTTTGCGCCACGCCAATATCGGCGGCGAAGGCATGTCGCCCGCGGACCAGCAGCGCGTGCGGCAGATCGCGCAGCGGCGCTGGACCGGCCCCGGCGGCGTGGAGCGCGATTTCCTCGATGCCAATGAAGTGGAAAACCTGACCATCCGTTTCGGCACGCTGACGGAAGCGGAACGCAAGATCATCAACAACCATATTTCCGTGTCGATCCGCATGCTGGAAGCCTTGCCGTGGCCCAAGCACCTGCAGAAGGTGCCGGAATATGCGGGCGGCCATCACGAGCGCATGGACGGCAAGGGCTATCCGCGCGGCCTGACGAAAGAGCAGATGTCGGTGCCGGCGCGGCTGATGGCGATCGCCGATATTTTCGAAGCGCTGACGGCGCGCGACCGGCCCTACAAAAAGGGCAAGTCGCTGTCCGAGTCGCTGCGCATCCTGGGGCAGTTCAGCCTGAACGGCCATATCGATCCCGACCTGTTCGACGTGTTTATCCGTAGCAAGGTGTACCTGGCGTTTGCGCAGCAGCACATGCATCCCGAGCAGATCGACGCCGTCGACGAGGCGGCCATCCCGGGCTACGTGCCCTGATGCGCTGGTCCTCCGCACTGAAAAAGCACGGCGCGCGGCTGCTGCTGGGAGCGACGTTGACCGTGCTGGCCGCCTGCGCCAGCGTCGGCCTGGTGGGCGAGACGGTCGCCGATACGCTGGCGCGCCTGGACGCCATGCTGGGCGACATGCGCATGCGGGCCGACACGCCGGAACTCGACACGCGCATCGTGATCGTCGATATCGATGAAAAAAGCCTGAACCAGATCGGCCGCTTTCCGTGGGGACGCGACGTGCAGGCGCGGCTGGTCAGCCAGCTGACGGCGCACTATGGCGTGGCGGCGGTCGGCTTCGACATCTCGTTTCCGGAAGCCGATACCAGCTCCGGCTACGGCGTGCTGGTCGAGCTGGCCAGGGGCGAGCTGGCCGGCGTGCCGGGCTTGCGCAGCCAGCTCGAACGGCTGAAACCACAGATGGATTACGACGCCCTGTTTGCCGCAGCGATGCGCGGCCAGCCAGTGGTGCTCGGCTACAGCGTGTCCGACCGGCAAAAGAAGGGCGTGCTGCCCAAGCCGGCGTTTACGGTGGCCGACCTGAATGGGCGCACGGTCACGGCGTTCACCGCGCCCGGCTATGAAGCGAACCTGGCCCAGCTGCAGCAGGCCGCGCAAGGGGCGGGCATCTTTACAGCGCTGACCGACAGCGATGGCGTGCTGCGCTCGTCGACCCTGCTGCAGCGCATCGGCGACGGCTATTACCCGTCGCTGTCGCTGGCCACCGCCAGCGTCTACCTGAAAGCGCGCGCGATTGCCCCGGTCTTCAGCCAGACGGCCGATACCCTGTCCGAGGCCGAGCGCGCGCATGGCGGCCTGGACCGCATTGCCTTGTTTACGCCGCGTGGCCGCCTTTCCATTCCCGTGGGCGAAGCGCTGACCACCACCATCCAGTATCGCGGCAACGGCGGACCCGACGGCGGGGCGTTCCGCTATGTGTCGGCGGCCGATGTGCTGCTGGGGGCCGTGCCGACCGAGGTGCTGCATGGCGCCATCGTGCTGGTGGGGACCACTGCGGCCGGCCTGAACGATATTCGCGCCACGCCCGTCAATGCCGAGTTTCCCGGGGTGGAAGTGCACGCCAACCTGATCAAGTCCATCCTCGACGGCCACTTCAAGTCGCGGCCCGACTATGCGCTGGCGCTCGAATTTGCTCAGATACTGGCCGTGGGCCTGCTGCTGGGGGGCGCGCTGGCCGTGGCCACGCCGGCCGCCGCCGTTTTGCTGACCGCGTTCGCGCTGGCCGGCACGCTGGGCCTGAACTGGTGGCTGTATCACGGCCTCGATGCGGCGCTCGACTGCGCCGTGTTACTGCTGCTGATCGCCGCCCTGTTCGTGGCCAACCTGGCCTGGGGGTACTTTTTTGAAGTGCGCAAGGGCAGGGCGCTGGTGTCGCGCTTCGGCCAGTATGTGGCGCCCGAGCTGGTGGCGCAGATGGCCGACAACCCGGACCGCTACAGCATGGACGGCGAGAGCCGCGACCTGTCGGTGCTGTTTGCCGACGTGCGCGGCTTTACGGCCATTTCCGAACAGATGACGCCGCAGGAGCTGCGCGAGTATATCAACCTGTACCTGACGGCCATGTCGGAAGACATCCGCGACAGCCATGGCGGCACGCTCGACAAATATATCGGCGACGCGGTGATGGCGTTCTGGGGCGCGCCGGTGGCATTTCCCGACCATGCGGGCCGGGCGGTGGCCAGCGCGCTGCTGATGCAGCACAGCGCCGCGCGTTTGAACCGGGAATTCCAGGCGCGCGGCTGGCCCGCGCTGCAGATCGGCATCGGCATCAACAGCGGCCTGATGCATGTAGGCGACATGGGTTCGCGCATTCGCCGCGCCTATACCGTGATGGGCGACGCCGTCAACCTGGGGGCACGGCTGGAAGGCATTACCAAGATCTATGGCGTGGGCATCGTGGTCAGCGAATGTACGCGCGCGCAGGCGCCGCAGTTTGCGTATCGCGAACTGGACCGTGTGCGCGTCAAGGGCAAGACCGAACCGGTGGCCATTTACGAGCCGCGCGGCTTGCTGGCTGACATCGACCCACTGGAGCAAATGCTGCTGGCGAACTGGTCGCGTTTGCTGCAACTGTTGCGTGGACGCGACTGGGATGGCGCTTCGGCCATCTTGCTGGATTTGCCACAAGACGGGCTGCGCACGCTGTATGCCGAGCGGCTGCGCCGCTACCGGGCCGAGCCGCCGGGAGACGACTGGGATGGCGTCACGACCTTCGATACAAAATAACCGCCAGTAACATAAATAGTTCTGACTGGAAATCGAAAGCCGTCTAAACTTTGCTTTCAATCAATTGATGGCTGACAGATGCCCATGAGGCCGTGTCAGCCGGACATCACAAGAAACTCTCACATGAAATATCGTCTGGTGCACCTGCTTGCGGGTTCCGCGCTGCTGTTCTGCGCGGCATGCGCAACGGCCCAATCCATTGAATCCGACCCTGATACGCCGCCCGCCGAGAGCGCCATTCCCCGCTTCGCCATCAGCCGCTATGACGTGAGCGGCGACACTTTGCTGGGGCCGGAACTGGTGCAATCGCTGGTCACGCCGTTTACCGGACAGGGGCGCGACTTCGGCGATATCCAGCGCGCCGTCGAGGCACTGGAAGAGGCCTACCGCACGCGCGGCTACACGATGGTGCTGGTCGGCTTGCCGGAGCAGGAACTCGACCGTGGCGCGGTGCGCCTGCATGTAGTGGAGACGCTGATAGGCAAGGTCGCCATCAAGGGCAACAGCCATTTTGACGACGCCAATGTGCGCCGCGCCTTGCCGGCGCTGCTTGAAGGTACCACCCCGAACATGCCGGCGCTGGGGCAAAGCCTGAAGCTGGCCAATGAAAATCCGGCCCGCAGAATCGAAGTGAGCCTGGCAGGCAGCGACACGGACGGCGTGCTGGACGCCACCGTGTCGGTGGCCGACGAGCGGGCGTGGAAAGCCATGCTCAACCTGGACAATACGGGCAGCAAGGACTCGGGCAAGACCCATGCGGGCGTGGTGCTGCAGCACGCCAACCTGTGGGGCCGCGATCATGTCGCCAGCCTGCAATACACGACCTCGCTGGAACACGCCAACCAGGTCGGCGTGTATGGACTTGGCTACCATGTGCCGCTGTATGAACTGGGCGACTCGCTCGATTTTTTCGCCAGCTATTCGAACGTCGATTCGGGCAGCGTGTCGGCCGGCATTTTCGACCTGGCCGTCAGCGGCCGCGGTGCCACGGCTGGCGCGCGCTATAACCGGAACTTTGGCAAGCGCGGCAACTACGAGCCCAAGCTCGTGTACGGCTTCGACGTCAAGGCCTACCGCAACAGCCTGCAGTTTTTTGGCATGGAACTGGGCACCGATGTCACCGTGCATCCGGTCAGCATCGCCTATATCGGCGCCTGGAGCCTGCCGCGCGGCGAGGCCAGCGTGGGCGTGACGCTGGCGCGCAATATTGCCGGCGGCGATAACGGCAGCCAGCGGCATTTCACGCTGGCGCGCCTTGGCGCCAGGGCCAGCTACAGCACCTTGCGCCTGAGCGGCAGCTACAGCCAGGTGCTCGACAGCGACTGGCAATGGCGCGCGCTGGCCAATGGCCAATATACGCCCGATGCGCTGGTGCCGGGCGAACAGTTCGGCATCGGCGGTGCGGCTACCGTGCGCGGCTTCCTGGAGCGCGAAGTGGCCAACGACAGCGGCGCCAACCTGAACCTGGAACTGTACACGCCGACCTGGTGCGGCAGCGGCAGCTACCAGTGCCGCGCACTGGCGTTCTACGACACGGGCTGGGTGCGCCGCAACCATGCCCTGCCCGGCGAAATCGACAGCATGGCGATCGGCTCGGCGGGCCTGGGCCTGCGCCTGACACTGAACCGCTATGCCAATGTGCAGCTCGATTACGCCCATGTGGTGAACCCCGGCGAAACGGGGCGCCGCGATGCCAACCGCCTGCATTTCAGAGTTGGCCTGTCGTACTGAGCCGTCGCCCAAGGATAAAACATCATGCAAAAACAAGCCCATCACCTTACCCTGGCTGCGTATGCGCCATCCCGGCCGCCGCTGCGCCGTACCGCGCTGGCGCTGCTGATTGCCGGCTGCTTCCACGCGGCCCACGCCAGCCCGGCCCTGCCGCAAGTGGTGCACGGCCAGGCCACGTTCAACCAGCAGGGCAATCTGTTTTCGATCACCAATACGCCGAACACCATCATCAACTGGCAAAGCTTCTCGGTCAATCCGGGCGAGATCACGCGCTTTATCCAGCAAAATGCCAACAGCAGCGTACTGAACCGCATTACGGGGCAGGACCCCAGCAAAATCCTCGGCTCGCTGCAGTCGAACGGCAAGGTGTTCCTGATCAATCCGAACGGCGTGCTGTTCGGCCGCGACGCGCGCGTGGACGTGGCCGGCCTGGTGGCGTCGAGCCTGGCCCTGTCGAACCAGGATTTCCTGGCCGGCAAGATGAATTTCAATGCGGGCGACGCGGCCGGTTCCGTGATCAACCAGGGATCGATCAATGCCGGCAGCGGCGGGCAGATCCTCCTGATCGCGCCGAACGTGGAAAACAGCGGCGTCATCACGGCGCCCAATGGCGACGTGCTGCTGGCCGCCGGCCACAGCGTGCAGCTGGCCGATGCCGCCAATCCCGATCTGCGCGTGGTGCTGTCGGCCCCTGCCGACCGCGCCATCAACGTGGGCCAGATCATTGCCCAGGGTGGGCGCATCGGCATGGCCGGCGCGCTGCTGAACCAGCGCGGCGTGCTCAACGCCAGCAGCGCGGTGGTCGGCGAGAACGGCAAGATTGTGCTGAAAGCAACCGGCAAGGCCGTGCTGGAAGCGGGCAGCGTCACCACCGCCGTCAACACGGCCGGCAAGGGTGGCGAGGTGACGGTACTGGGCGAGCAGGTCGGCATGCTGGGCAACGCCAGCGTGGACGCCAGCGGCGCCACCGGGGGCGGCACGGTCTTGCTGGGCGGCGACTACCAGGGAAAAAATCCCGCGATTGCCAATGCGCGCCAGGTGGCAGTCGACAGCGACGCCAGCATCCGGGCCGATGCACTTGCCACGGGCGACGGCGGCAAGGTGGTCGTCTGGGGCGACGCTACGGCGCGCGTGCATGGCAGCATGTCGGCGCGCGGCGGGGCGGCTTCCGGCAACGGCGGCCTGGTGGAAACCTCGGGCCATTACCTCGATGTGGCAGGCATCCGCGTCGACACCAGCGCACAGCGCGGCAAGCGCGGCAACTGGCTGCTCGACCCTTACGATATTGATGTGGTGTCCAATTCCAGCGGCCAGCTGGAGAACTTCGACCAGTTTGCCGATGCGCCAGCCACAGGCAGCTCGACCATCAGCGCCGGCACCATTTCGGGCGCGCAAAGCAATGTGACCTTGCAGGCCTTGCATCGCATCAATTTCAACAGCGCCATCAATATCGTCAAGGCGGGCGTGGGCCTGACGGCGATGGCCGGCGAGTCCATTATCGTCAATGCGCCGATCAGTACGCAGGGCGGCAGCATTACCTTGTCGGCCAATGACGCCACCGGCGGCAGCGCGTATGGCCTCGGTTCCGATGTGGTGTTGCACGCAGGCATCAATACCTATGGCGGCGCGGCTTATCTGTCGGGCGCCAGCATCACCAGCAACGCTTCTGGCTGGGTCAATGTCGGCAACGGCAACCTGACCCTGCGCGCCAATAACGCGCAGGGCGGCATCAACCTGACCGGCAGCGGCGACCAGCTGCTCGGCAGCGGCGCCTATGGCCAGCTGGTGACCTTGCAAGCTGACAATATCAGCCTGGGCGGCAATCTTCATTTCGGCGGCGCCGCCGGCTTTGCCGAAGTGGTGTTCAAACCCCTGACCGACGGGCGCCAGGTGTATGTGGGCAGCAAGCCAGGCAATGGCCTGGGCCTGACAAATGCCGAACTGAACCGGATTTCCGCCAACACGGTCACCATTGGCAGCGCCACGGCGGGCAACCTGACTGTCAGCACGCCGGTCGATCTGGTCAACCTGGGCGATACCGTCGGAGTGCGCAACCTGCAGCTGGAAACCGGCGGCAACCTGGCGGTATCGAACATGGTGGCGCTGCGCCAGGACGGCAGCAGCCTGCGCGCCACGGCCGGCGGTGCTTTGAGCGTGGGGGCCGGCGGCGGCCTGTATGCAGGCGGCACGGTCAGCCTGGTGGCCGACAACATGACCTTGGGGGGCGCGGCGCAATCGATCTCGACTGCAGCGGACGGCACGGTCAGCCTGGCGCGGCGCAGCAACACGGGCAGCATCGAAGTGGGCGGCAGCGCCGCCGACAGTGGCACCAGCCTGGGCCTGTCCACTGCAGAGCTGAGCACCATTGGCGCACCGACTATCGCCATCGGCAGCACGGACTTTGCCGGCACGCTCGATGTAAAGGGCGGACTCGACCTGACAAGCCTTGCCACCCTCAATGCGCTGGCGCTCAACAGTGGCGGCGGCATCAACCTGAACAGTGCGCTGGCGGTGGCCAAGGATCTGACCCTGCAAGGCGGCGCCATCAGCGCTGCCGGCGCTGTCAATGTGGGCGGCAACTTTTTGCTCGACGGCGGCAGCTGGGTGCAGAACGCCGCCAGCCTGCCGGCGTTTTTCGCCAGCAGCTTCAGGGTAAGCCGCGGCACGTTCCTGCGCGCCACCGGTGGCGACGGCAGCGTGGCCGCGCCGTACCAGATCGTCGACGTGTACGGCCTGCAAGGCGCCGGCAAGCAGATCAACAACACCAATTACCTGCTGGCCGGTGACATCGACGCCAGGAGCACGGCCAGCTGGAACGCGGGCGCCGGTTTTGCGCCGCTGTTCAGCGGCGACGAATTTGCCTACACGGGCATTTTTGATGGCGGCAATCACAGCATCCAGGGCCTGGTCATCAATGGCGGCGCCAATACCTCGTACTTCGGCAGCGGCCTGTTTTCCAGGGTGCAAGGTGGCACTATCCGCAATCTGAACATGGCAGGCGGCAGCGTCATCGGCGGCAATAACGTCGGCGCGCTGGTGGGCAACAACAGCGAAGGCACGCTCAGCAACGTGAGCAGCAGCATGGCGGTCAGCGGCAACAGCAATGTCGGCGGCTTGGCCGGCAGCAACAGCGGCAGCATCAGCAATGCCAGCGCCAGCGGCAATGTCACGGGCCTGGCAGGCGGCATGGGCAGCGGCAGCGTCAGCGGATCCATGATCGGCGGCCTGGTCGGTTCCAACAACAGTGGCGGCAGCATCAGCGTGGCGCGCGCCAGCGGCGCCGTCAGCGGCCCTGGCGAGCAGATCGGCGGCCTGGCCGGCAATAACGACGGCGCCATTGCGCAGGCGTACGCCACCGGCGGCGTGGGCGGCTCGGCCAATGTCGGCGGCCTGGTCGGGCGCAACAGCGGCACCATTGCCGACGCCTATGCCACTGGCGCCATTGGCCTGGCCATCGACAGCGACCAGACAGTAACGCGCCAGAATATCGGCGGCATGATCGGCTGGAGCGTGGCCGGCAGCAGCGCCAGCCGGCTGTACTTCAGCGGCAATGTGTCGGGCAGCGGTTTTGTCTCCGGCACGGTGGGCGCCGTGGTCGGCCGGGCCGATCCGGGCGCCGGCGTGGGGCCGGCCTTTTTCAACTATGAAACCTCCGGTACCTATTTCGACCAGGGCGGCTCGAGTGGCCGCTCGACCGCGCAGATGCAGCAGCAAGGCAGTTTCGGCGGCTTCAATTTTGGCGAGAATGCCGTCTGGCGCATCTACGACGGCTATACCACGCCAATGCTGAAAGCTTTTCTGACGCCATTGCAGGTCACCGCCACCGGCGGCGGCAGCAAGGTGTATGACGGCCAACTGGCCAGCTTCGCGGGCAGCCTCGGCTATGTGGGCCTGACCAATGGCGACCTGGCGGCCAATGGCACGGCCGGCTACGGCAATGCACTGAACGTCGGCACCTATGCGCTGGGCGGCCTGTGGTCGACCAAATACGACATCAGCTATGCCGGCAGCACCACGTTCGCCATCACGCCGCGCGCCCTGACGCTGGCCGTCAGCGGCAGCAAGATCTATGACGGGGCGCTGGGCCTGGGAAATGCCACGTTTACACTCGGTAATACGGTGGCCGGCGATACGCTGGGCGTGACCGGCACGGCGCAGTTTGCCGACAAGAATGCCGGCGCCGGCAAGCTGCTCAATGCCAGCAATATCGTGCTGTCCGGCAATGAACTGGGCAACTACACGCTGGCGAGCACAGCCAGCGGCAGCGGCGATATCAGCCGCGCCAGCCTGGGCGTGAGCGACATCCATGCATCAGGCAAGGTGTATGACGGCACGGCGAACGCCACCGTCGGCGGCACCTTGTCCGGCGTGATCGGCAGCGACCAGGTGCAGTTCTCGGGCGCGGCCGCCAGTTTCGCGGACAAGAACGTGGGCAGCGCGAAGACCGTCAGCTACACCATCGCCGGCGACAACCTGGCAGGCAGCGATGCCGGCAATTATGTGCTCACGGGTGCGGGCGGCAGCACCAGCGCCGACATCACGGCGCGTACGCTCAATCTGGCCTTTGCCGGCGTAGGCAAGACCTATGACGGCAGCGTGCTGGCGAACGTGACCATCAGCGACGACCGCGTGGCCGGCGATGTGCTGGCGGCCTCGGCCAGTGCCGCGTTCGGCGACAAGAATGCGGGCAGCGCCAAGGCGGTGACAGTCCGTGGCGCCAGCCTGTCCGGCACGGATGCCGGCAACTATGTACTGGCCAGCACCAGCGGCAGCACCACCGCCGATATCGCGCAGCGCACGCTGAACCTGGGCTTTACGGGAACCAACAAGGTCTACGACGGCGGCACCGCTGCGGCAGTTGCCATCACCGACGACCGCGTGAGCGGCGATATCCTGAGCGCCTCGGCCACGGCCGCCTTTGGCGACAAGAATGCCGGCAGCGGAAAAACTGTGGCGGTGCGCGATGCGGGCCTGTCGGGTACCGATGCGGCCAACTATGCGCTGGCCAGCACCGCTGGTTCGGCCACTGCCGATATCACGCAGCGCGAATTGAACCTGAGCTTTACCGGGGTCAGCAAAGTCTATGACGGCGGCACGGCCGCATCGGTGATCGTTGGCGACAACCGCATCGCAGGCGATATGCTGACGGCCTCGGCCAGTGCGGTGTTTGGCGACAAGAATGCCGGCAGCGGCAAGACAGTGACGGTGAACGGTGCCAGCCTGTCGGGTACGGATGCGGGCAACTACGCTGTCGTCAATGCTGGCGGCACTACCACGGCCGATATCACGCAGCGTGCGCTTGACCTGAGCTTTGCCGGCGTCAATAAAGTGTATGACGGCGGCACGGCCGCATCGGTGATTGTCGGCGACAACCGAATTGCCGGCGATGTACTGACGGCCTCGGCCAATGCTGCGTTTGGCGACAAGAATGCCGGCAGCGGCAAAACCGTCACGGTGCGCAATGCCAGCCTGTCGGGCGTGGATGCAGGCAACTATGCGGTAGTGAATACAAGCGGCACGGCAACGGCCGATATCACGCAGCGCGCGCTGGATCTGAGCTTTACAGGCATTAATAAGGTGTATGACGGTGACACGGCCGCATCGGTGCTTGTCGGCGACAACCGCATCGCCGGCGATATGCTGACGGCGTCGGCCAGTGCGGCGTTTGGCGACAAGAACGCTGCAGGCGGCAAGACGGTCACGGTGCAGAACGCCAGCCTGTCGGGCGTGGATGCAGGCAACTATGCTGTGGTGATTACAAGCGGCACGGCAACAGCCGATATCACGCAGCGCGCGCTGGACCTGAGTTTTACCGGCGTCAGTAAAGTCTACGACGGCCTGACCGGCGCGGCCGTCACCATCGGCGACAACCGTATTGCCGGCGATGTACTGACCGCTTCGGCCAGTGCCGCCTTCGGCGACAAGAATGCCGGCAGCGGCAAAACCGTCACGGTGCGCAATGCCAGCCTGTCGGGTACCGACGCGGGCAACTATGCCATCGTCAATACCGGCGGCAGTACCACAGCCAGTATCGCGCAGCGCGATTTGACCTTGAGCTATGCCGGCGTCAATAAAGTTTACGACGGTGGCACAATGGCATCGATCATCGTCGGCGACAACCGTATTGCCGGCGATGTGCTGACCGCCTCGGCCAATGCGGCGTTTGGCGACAAGAATGCCGCTAACGCCAAGACGGTGACGGTACAGGATGCCAGCCTGTCAGGCACCGATGCGGGCAACTATGCCATCGTCAATACCGGCGGCAGCACCACAGCCAGTATCGCGCAGCGCGGCCTGACCCTGAGCTTCACTGGCGTCAATAAAGTCTACGACGGCGCGACCGGCGCGGCCGTTACCATCGGCGACAACCGTATTGCCGGCGATATGCTGACGGCCTCGGCCAATGCGGCGTTTGGCGACAAGAACGCCGGCAGCGGCAAGACGGTGACGGTGCAGAACGCCAGCCTGGCGGGTAGCGACGCGGGCAACTATGCTGTCGTCAATACCGGCGGCAGCACCACAGCCAGTATCGCGCAGCGCGAATTGACCCTGAGCTTTGCTGGCGTCAATAAGGTGTATGACGGCGGCACGAGCGCTTCTGTGATTGTCGGCGACAACCGTATTGCCGGCGATATGCTGACGGCCTCGGCCAGCGCGGCGTTTGGCGACAAGAATGCCGGCAGCGGCAAGACGGTGACCGTGCAGAACGCCAGCCTGGCGGGCACCGACGCGGGCAACTATGCCATTGTCAATACCGGTGGCACGGCAAGTGCCGATATCGCCCAGCGCGGCCTCGACCTGAGCTTTACCGGCATCAATAAGGTCTATGACGGTGGCACGGCCGTATCGGTGCTTGTCGGCGACAACCGCATCGCCGGCGATATGCTGACCGTGTCGGCCAGTGCCGCCTTCGGCGACAAGAATGCCGGCAGCGGCAAGACAGTGACGGTACAGGATGCCAGCCTGGCGGGTAGCGACGCGGGCAACTATGCCATCGTCAATGCCGGTGGCACGGTCACTGCAGATATATCCCAGCGCGCCCTGAACCTCAGTTTTGCCGGCGTCAACAAAGTCTACGACGGCTTGAGCGGTGCGGCCGTCACCATCGGCGACAACCGTATTGCCGGCGATGTGCTGACCGCCTCGGCCCGTGCCGCCTTCGGCGACAAGAATGCCGGCAGCGGCAAGACAGTGACGGTACGCAATGCCAGCCTGTCGGGTGCCGATGCCGGCAACTATGCCATCGTCAATACCGGTGGCACGGTCACTGCAGATATATCCCAGCGCGCCCTGAACCTCAGTTTTGCCGGCGTCAACAAAGTCTACGATGGCTTGACCGGCGCGGCCGTCACCATCGGCGACAACCGTATTGGCGGCGATGTGCTGACCGCCTCGGCCAATGCGGCGTTTGGCGACAAGAACGCGGGCAACGGCAAGTTGGTGACAGTGAACGGTGCCAGCCTGTCGGGTACCGACGCGGGCAACTATGCCATCGTCAATACCGGTGGCGTTACCACCGCCGATATCGCCCAGCGCGCCCTGAACCTGAGTGTTGCCGGCGTCAACAAGGTCTATGACGGCAGCAGCAGCGCTGCGGTCAGCATCAGCGACAACCGCGTGGCCGGCGACGTCCTGACGGCCTCGGCGAATGCGGCGTTTGCTGACAGGAATGCCGGTGTCAACAAGACCGTCACGGTGGGCGGCATCGCGCTGGCCGGTGCGGATGCCGGCAACTACCGTCTTGATGCGACTTCAGCTACCACTACCGCCACCATCGCACAGCGTACGCTCAATCTCGGCTATACGGGCGTGGACAAGGTGTATGACGGCGTGACCGGCGCGCAAGTGGCATTCAGCGATGACCGCATTGCTGGCGACGTGCTGACGGCCTCGGCCAGCGCGGCGTTTGCTGACAAGAACGCGGGCACGGGCAAGACGGTGACGGTGCAAAATGCCGCCTTGTCGGGTGCGGACGCGGGCAATTACCGCCTGGCATCGAGCAGCGGCGCGACCAGCGCCAGCATTGCGCGCGCAGCGCTGGTATTGAGCAGTGTCAGCGCCGGCGACAAGGTCTATGACGGCACGCTCAATGCCAGCGTGGGCGGCAGCGTGGCTGGCGTCATCGGCCAGGATGCGGTCAGCCTGTCGGGCGGCAGCGGCACCTTTGCAGACCGCAACTATGGCACCGGCAAGACCGTGACCGTCAGCGGCTTTGGCCTGGCGGGCGTGGATGCCGGCAATTACGTGCTGACCTCGAACAGCGGCGTGACGCAGGCCAGCATTGCGCAGCGCGCGCTGTCGACCTGGATCGGCGCCAACGGCGGCCTGTGGAGCGACGCGGCCAACTGGGAAGGCGGCGTGGTGCCGGTTGGCGCCAATGTGCTGGCGGCCGATTTCGCGGCCAGTACCGGCAGCGTGGTCTACACGGCGGCGGCGGGTGACACCGTGCTGGGCAGCTTGAGCTTGCGCGGCGGCCTGAATCTTTCCGGTGGCAGCCTGTCGGTCAATAATGCCTTGACGGTGGCCAATTACGCGCAAAGCGGCGGCCTGCTGGGCGGGCTGGGCAATGTCACGGTCGGTAACAGCTTCAGCCAGAGCGGCGGCGCCATCGCTATCGGCGGCAACCTGGCCATCACGCAGGCGACGGGCGACCTGCGCCTGGCCTCGCTGACGGCCAACAGCATCAGCCTGAACGCGGCTGCGGGCGCCATCAGCCAGAGCGGCGCGATTGTCGCCGCCAGCCTCGCCACGCAATCGCAAGCCGGCACCGTGTTGAACGACGCCGGCAACCGCGTCAAGACCTTCAGTGCCGGCAACAGCGGCGCGGGCGGCATTGCGCTGACCACTACCAGCGCACCCGATGTGCTGCTGCTGGGCAGCCTGGCAACCGGTTCCGGCGACGTGCGCATCGAAAGCACGGGCGGCATCGAAAGCCATGTCATCAATGCCAATACCGGCAATGTGACCCTGATCGCGCACAGCCCCGTCAATGTGCAGGGCGCCATCAGCGGCAATGACGTGACCGTGCAGGCGAGCACCAACGTGGCCTTCGGCGACGGCGCGCGCGTCAATGCGGTGCGCACGATTGCGGTGACGGCCGGCACCGGCGTCACGTTCGACGGCGCCGCCACCATGGATGTGCAATCGACCGGCGGCATCAATGTGCTGGCGCAGAACGGCGACCTGACGGCGGCCGACACCGTGCGCATCAACAGCCGCGGCGCCCCGGTGTCGCTGCTGGCGCCGAATGGCCGGGTCAATGTGCCGGCCTCGGTACTGGTGGCAACGCCGGTCACGCCGCCTGTCGTTCCGCCGGTGGTTCCGCCCGTTGTGCCGCCAGTCGTCCCGCCTGTTGTGCCACCTGTTGTGCCACCTGTCGTGATTCCTGCCGTGCCATCCAACGTTATCGGTACCGTGAGCAACTACGTGCCGGCCATCAGCGAGCAGTACAACCCGCTGAACCATATCAGCACGCCCAATACTGTCAGGACGCCATTGCTGGCGGACGCCACCTCACCAGAATCGACCAAGGAAACCCCAGATGATCTCAAGAACAGCATCAAAAAGACCTACTGCAACTAGGCCCATGCTGGCGTGCGTCGCTCTGTGGCTGGCGCTGATGGGCGTGAGCCTGCAGGCGCTGGCGCAGGTGGCCGGCACGGTCACGCAGCTGAGCGGGCCGCTGATGGCGAAAAAGGCCGATGGCAAGGTGAAAATCCTGTCGCTCAAGTCCGAGGTGGAATCGGGCGATACGCTGATGACGGAGAAAAACACCTATGCGATGGTGAAATTCATTGACAGCAGCGAGATCACGCTCAAGCCGTCCACCACCTTTGTCGTCGAGCAGTTTGCCTACCAGGCCGACCAGCCCGATGGCGACCGCGCGTCGTTCAACCTGGTCAAGGGCGGGCTGCGTTCGCTGTCCGGCCTGCTGGGCAAGCGCAACAAGGAAAAGTTCTCGCTGAAAACACCGGCTGCCACCATCGGTATCCGCGGCACGTATTTTATTGCCGAGTACGTGGCGCCGTCGGTGCCTGCGCCAGCGCCGCTAGCATCATCACCCGTGCCTCCTGTAGCGCCTGCACCAACGGCAGGCAGGGCGCCCGGCCTGTACGTGCAGGTGCTCGATGGACTGATCCATGTGACCAATCCGGGCGGCACGCAAAATTTCAGCGCCGGCCAGTTCGGTTTTACCCCGGGTTTCACGCAGCCGCCGGTGATCGTGCCGGCCAACCCGAGCATGCAGTTCGCGCCGCCGCCCGTGTTCAATTCGAGCACGGGTCCGGCCGCCAGCAACACGCCGGGCAAGTCCAACAACGTGGATTGCGAAGTACGCTGATTTCCGCTTGACCTTCCCATCGTTGGATGGCTGATCCTGCAGGCATATAATCTTGCCTACAGGATCAGCGCCATGCAGCCAGCTTCAACTTCCCCCTACTTGCAGTCTTTCACGGTCGACGGCATGACCTGCGCCTCGTGCGTGGCCCGCGTCGAAAAAGCGCTGGCGGCCGTGCCGGGCGTGACTGGCGCCAGCATCAACCTGGCCACCGATACGGCCAGGGTGATGTCCAGCCAGCAGGTTCCGCTGGCCACCTTGCAGGCCGCGGTCAGCAAGGCAGGCTATGCGCTGGCGACACAGGAAATCGATCTCCAGGTGGCCGACATGACCTGCGCCTCGTGCGTGGGCCGGGTGGAAAAAGCGTTGCTGAAAGTGCCGGGCGTGTTGAACGCCAGCGTCAACCTGGCCACCGAAAGCGCGCGCGTGACGGTCAGCGGCGTGGGCGCGTCCACCCTGGTGGCGGCAGTCACGGCTGCCGGCTATGCGGCCAGCGTGCCGCAGCAGGGCGAAGTCACGCCCCCAGCGCCATCGCGCGATGGCCTGAAAGTGGTGCTGTCCGGCCTGCTGGCGCTGCCGTTGATGGCGCCGATGCTGCTCGAATGGCTGGGTATGCACCTGATGCTGCCGGGCTGGTTGCAGTTCGCACTGGCGACGCCGGTGCAGTTTTATTTTGGCGCGCGTTTTTACAGGGCGGGCTGGAAAGCGGTGCGGGCCGGTAGCGGCAATATGGACCTGCTGGTGGCGCTCGGCACCAGCGCGGCATATGGTCTGTCTCTGTATCAATGGCTCACGGCGGATGGCATGCTGCCGCACCTGTATTTCGAAGCATCGGCAGTGGTGATCACGCTGGTGCTGCTGGGAAAATGGCTGGAAGGACGCGCCAAGCGCCAGACAGCCTCGGCCATCCGTGCCTTGCAGGTGCTGCGTCCCGCGTCGGCCCGCGTGCGGCGCGATGGCGTGGACAGCGATGTTGCTGTGGAACAGGTGAAACTCGATGACCTGGTGGTGATCCGCCCCGGCGAACGGGTGGCCGTCGATGGGGTGGTGGTCGAGGGCGCCAGCCAGGTGAACGAGTCGCTGATCACGGGCGAGAGCCTGCCGGTCGACAAGCATGTGGGCGACCGGGTCACGGGCGGCGCCATTAATGCCGATGGGCTGCTGGTGGTGCGCACGCTGGCGGTCGGGGGTGAAACCACCCTGTCGCGCATTATCCGGCTGGTGGAAGACGCGCAGGCGGCGAAAGCGCCGATCCAGCATCTGGTCGACAGGGTCAGCGCGATTTTCGTGCCAGTGGTGCTGGGGCTGGCGCTGCTGACCCTGCTGGGCTGGTGGCTGTTCAATGGCGACCTGGAGACGGCCATCATCAACGCCGTGGCGGTGCTGGTGATTGCCTGTCCGTGCGCGCTGGGGCTGGCCACGCCGACCGCCATCATGGCCGGCACGGGCGTGGCGGCGCGCTACGGCATCCTGATCAAGGATGCGGAGGCGCTCGAGGT
Organism: Janthinobacterium sp.; assembly: GCF_031995485.1. Taxonomy (NCBI): domain Bacteria; kingdom Pseudomonadati; phylum Pseudomonadota; class Betaproteobacteria; order Burkholderiales; family Oxalobacteraceae; genus Janthinobacterium; species Janthinobacterium sp. Next base: position 49,043 of record NZ_DAMAGB010000034.1, on the reverse strand, counting down.
AGCCCATGCGGTGACCACGGTCGTGTTCGACAAGACGGGCACGCTGACGGTGGGCAAACCGTCGCTGGCGGCCCTGCATGCGCATGGCGTGGCCGAAGAGCGGCTGTTGCAACTGGCGGCCAGCATCCAGCGCGGCAGCGAGCACAGCCTGGCCACCGCCGTGCTGGACGCGGCCGGGGCGCGCGGCATCGTTTCGTTGCCGGCGAGCGGATTGTCCGCCTTGCCTGGCCGTGGCCTGGCGGCGCAGGTCGACGGCCTCGACCTGAAACTGGGCAGCACGCGGCTGATGCTGGAGCTTAATGTGGACCTGGCGCCGTTGCAGGCCCAGGCACAGGCGCTGGAAGCGTCCGGCAACACGATTTCCTGGCTGGCCGAGGGCACGCAACTGCTGGGGATGTTTGCCTTCAGCGACCAGGTCAAGCCGAACGCCGCTGCCGCGATTGCCCATTTGCATGCTCTGGGCATCCAGACTGTCATGCTGACCGGCGACAACCAGGGCAGCGCGAATGCGGTTGGCGCGCTGCTCGGCATCGGTACGGTGGCCGCCAAAATGCTGCCGGGCGATAAAACCGCTAGAATCGTGGAGCTGAAGAGCGCTGGCGCAACAGTGGCGATGGTAGGCGACGGCGTCAACGATGCGCCGGCGCTGGCGGCGGCCGATGTCGGCATCGCCATGGCGACCGGCACCGACGTGGCCATGCATGCGGCCGGCATCACATTGATGCGCGGCGACCCGGCACTGGTGGCCGATGCGATCGACATCTCGCGCCGCACCTACGGCAAGATACGGCAGAATCTGTTCTGGGCATTCGTGTATAACCTGATCGGCATTCCGCTGGCCGCGTTCGGCCTGCTGAACCCCATGGTGGCGGGCGCGGCGATGGCATTGAGCTCGGTCAGCGTGATCAGCAATGCCCTGTTGCTGCGGCGCTGGACGGCGCGCAGCGCAAGCGCGAGGCGCCCATACAAAGGATGAGAGCAAATGAATATCGGCCAGGCGGCAAGCGAGACGGGTGTGTCGGCAAAAATGATACGCTATTACGAGAGCATCGCCCTGTTGAAACCGAGCGCGCGCAGCGACGCCGGCTACCGCATCTACACGCCGCAGGACCTGCACGCGCTGCACTTCATCAAGCGCTCGCGCAACCTGGGCTTTTCGCTGGAACAAATCCGTGAGTTGCTGTCGCTGTGGCAGAACGACCAGCGCGCCAGCTCCGATGTGAAAACCATCGCGCTGGCCCATGTGGCCGATCTCGACAGGCGCATCGCGGAACTGAGCGACATGCGCAATACCTTGAGCCAGCTGGCCAGCGCCTGCCATGGCGACGACCAGCCCGATTGTCCGATCTTGCAGAACCTGGGGCTGGCGATGGCCGAGGGCGGTAGCAGCAAGGCATGTTGTGGTTAATGTCAAAAACGGTGTTTACAAGCTGGACCACGACGTTCTTTTTAACCCCGGATAAAGTTCCAGGGTCAGGCCCTGAGGATCTGACCCTGGCATTTCGCCGTTGGGGCAAGCCATGGCATTGACGGGTAATGCAAGTGCATGTGCGGGCCAGGGCCGTTAATACTGAAGCAGCACCATCGGCAGGCAACTGAGCAGCACACCCATCGCGCCCAGCACCGCGCAGGCGGCCGTGGCCCAGTGCAGCAGGCTGATGTTGCCGCCCGCATGCAGCCGCCGCAGCGCGCGCCAGCACAACATCGCCAGCATCCCCAGCGCCAGCAGCGACGCGATGAACAAGATACTCATCAGGGTTACCCTGTCAAAGCGTCCCTGCTCGGCCGCGACAATATAGCAAAAGAAAAAATGCACGCCCCAGACCAGCAGCGGCAGCGATGGTGGCAGCATGCGGCGGAACAGATGATCGAGGGCGGCCATGGTTGCTTTTCCTCTCTACGCCATCAGCGACGGCATCAAATGCACGATGGTAATGCCGACGATGCCCTGCAGGGCCGTACCGTGCCACAGCAGGCTGCAGTTGTCGAGCGTGACGCGGTGCAGCGGCAGCAATCGGTTGGCCCAGGACCGGGCGCACAAAAACCCCGCCACCAGCACCAGGATCGCTACATGGAAACCCTGGTAGGCCAGCAGCGCGGCGACGGTGGCGGCCCAGGCGCTGGCGGTCGGCGACAGGCCCGCCTGCGCGTGGCTGTACCAGGCCATGCCGAAGCCGGCCACGGCGCAGGCCAGCGCCAGCAGCACGGCCAGGCGCAGCAGTCCTTGCCGGTTTTTCAGTTGCAGACGGCGCGCCCACAGCATCATGGCCGAACCGAATATCAACAGCGCGCAGGCGGCCCATGGCCACAGCGGCGCCGGCAGGCGGGCGCCCGGCGGCGGGCAGATCTGCAGCGCCATCGCGCTATGGATATGGGCAAAGGCAAACGCGGCAAAGATGCTGGCGTCGACAATCAGCATGATGATGGTGGCGCACCAGGAATGCGAAGCGGGCCCGCTGATGCCGACCGGCAGCACGACGCTGTCCGACACGCGTGCGGTGGACAGGGGCGGCGTGCTGTCGGACTGCCACATCCAGGCAATGATGGCAATAATGGCGGCAATGCCGCAGGCCCATGCCAGCAGGGTCTGTTCAATGGTCAGCAGCAAAAAAAAGCCGGCCGTGCCCAGCGCGCCGACCAGCGGCCAGGCGCTGTCGCCCGGCAAAATCTGCAGGTACAGCGGACGCGCCTGGATCGGGCTGGTGATAATGGTTTCGCGCAGCCCCGTCACGGTGCCGGGCAGCCAGTGCCGGCCGGCCACCACTTCCCCGGGCAGATCCGGCTGGTCCCACAGCGGGTGGCGCGAGCGGATGTCGGGGATGCTGCGCACGGCGTAGTCTTCCATCGGCAGCCATTCGAGCGTGGCGGCGCGCCACGGGTTGCCGTGTTCCTGCTTCGGTTTGCGCAGGGTGCGGACAAGATCGATAAAGAACAGCACGATGCCCAGCGCCAGTACCAGCGCGCCGATGCTCGACGCCAGGTTCAGGTTGTTCCAGCCCATGTCCGCCGGATAGGTGTAGACGCGGCGCGGCATGCCCCACAGGCCTGTCAGGTGCATCGGGAAAAACGCCAGGTTGAAGCCGCCGAACATCAGGCCGAATACCCAGCGCGCGCAGCGCTCGGACAGGCGGTGGCCGTTGACCAGTGGCAGCCAGTAATAAAAGCCGGCAAACATCGGAAACACCATGCCGCCGATCAGCACGTAATGCAAATGCGCGACGATGAAATAGGTATCGTGCGCCTGCCAGTCGAACGGCAGCACGGCCACCATCACGCCCGTCAATCCTCCCAGCACAAAGATGAACATGAAGCCCAGCAGGAACAGGGTGGGCGCGTTGGCTGGCGACGCCTGGCCGCGCCACAGGGTGGCGATCCAGGCAAATACCTGCACGGCAGTCGGGATCGCCACGGCCATGCTGGCGGCCGATACCAGGCTCATTTCCAGCACGCCCAGGCCGGCCGTAAACATATGGTGGGCCCACAGCGCAAAGCTGAAAAAGCCGACCGCCAGCAGCGCCGCGACGATCGAGCGGTGGCCGACCAGCGCGGTGCCTGCCAGCGTGGGGATCATGGTCGAGACCATGCCGGCGGCGGGCAGGAAGATGATGTAGACCTCGGGGTGGCCGAAAAACCAGAACAGGTGCTGCCACAGCAGCGGGTCGCCACCGCGCTCGACAATGAAGAACGGCCAGTCGAAGGCGCGCTCCATTTCCAGCAGGGTGGTGCCGGCGATGACGGCCGGAAAGGCAAACACGATCATCACGCCGACCACCAGCATGGCCCAGGCATACACTGGCATTTTCGACAGGCTCATGCCCGGCGCGCGCGTGTACAGAATGCCGACGATCAGTTCGATCGCGCCGGCAATCGCCGAAATTTCGATAAAGCCGATGCCCAGCAGCCAGAAGTCGGCGTTCAGGCCCGGCGAATATTCCTTGCCCGTCAGTGGCGGATACATGAACCAGCCGCCATCGGGCGCCAGGCCCCAGAACAGGCTGGTAAAGAAACCCAGGCCGCCGACCGCATAGGCCCAGAATGCATACGCCGACAGGCGCGGAAACGGCAAATCACGGGCGCCAAGCATGCCCGGCAGCAGGTAGACGGCAATCGCCTCGACCACGGGTATGGCGAACAAAAACATCATCACCGTGCCATGCATGGTGAAGATCTGGTTATAGGTGCCGGCCGACAGGAAATCATTTTCCGGCACCGCCAGCTGCAGCCGGATCAGCAGGCCCAGCACGCCGGCCAGCACGAAAAACAGCAGCGCCGTGCCGATATACAGCAGGCCGATATTGTTGTTATTAACGGTGGTAAAAAAGCGCCAGCCAGTGGGCGTGCGCCAGACGGCTTCCAGCTTCGGCAGTTCGTCCGGTGGACGGGGCAGGGAGCTTGGCAGGGACTGTGTCATTGCAATTGCTCCAGATAAGCGGTAATCGCGGCCAGGGTTGCACTGTCGAGGTCGCTGGCGGCCGGCATGCGCACGCCGGGCTTGCTGGCGTGCGGATCGGCGATCCAGCCGGCCATCGCGCCGGGGCTGTTGCGCAGGGTGCCCGCGCCCAGGTACAGGCGGCTGCCGATATGCGTCAGGTCCGGTCCCAGCCGTGCCTCGTCTGCCACGCCGCGCACCGTATGGCAGGCCACGCAGCGCCGGGCGACAAATGCGTCGCGCCCGCGCAGCGCCAGTTCGCCGGCCGGCGTGACGGCAGGTTTCGATTGATTGGCCAGCCAGGCGGTGAACTCTTCAGGCGTCTGTACCACCACATGCAGCGCCATGCGCGCATGCTGCTCGCCGCAATATTCGGCACACTGGCCGCGATAGACGCCGGGCTTGTCGGCGCGCACGGTCAATCCGTGCAGGCGGCCCGGCAGCATGTCGACCTTGCCGGCCAGCGCCGGCACCCAGAAACTGTGGATCACGTCGGTACTGGTCAGGCCCAGATACACGCTTTGGCCGGCCGGCAGGCGGATTTCATTGGCCAGCACGATATCGTGTCCCGTGGCCGGGTCCGTATAGCGCACTTCCCACCACCACATCTTGGCCGTCACCGCGATCTTGACCGCATGCTGCGACGAGGGGCGCGTCAGCTGCGCGCTGCGCAGCGTGCTCCACGCCAGCAACGCGGACAGCACCACCAGCGGCAGCACCACGCCGCCGCCGATCAGCCAGCGCAGCGGCCGCACGGGCGCGCCCGATTTTTTGCGCCGCAGCGCCAGCGCCAGCAACACCATCATGCCGATCAGGACCACGCTGGCGCCGATGATCAGCAGCCACGACAGGTTGTGGATGACAGTGGCGTCCGGTCCGGCCGGATGCAAGGCCGATTGCAGGAAGTTGCGTGCGCTCATGGCAGTCCATACAAGTAGGCCGCCATGTCGCGCGCCTGGTCCGGCGACACGCCCATGGCCGGCATGGCCGTGCCCGGCTGCATGGACTGCGGATCGACGATCCAGCGCACCAATGTTTCGGGCTGGTTCGGGAACTGGCCGGCGATATAGCTTTGCTTGCCCATATGGGCCAGGCTGGGTCCCACATGGCTGCGTGCGGCGGGCACCTGGGGAATCTGGTGGCAGGCGCCGCACTGGAACTGCGCCAGCAAACGCTGGCCCCGCTCTGCATTGCCGATAGTGCCGGCTGAGGCGGGCGGCTGCGGCGTATCGCGGCTGTCGCAGCCGGCCGCCAGCACGGCCAGCAGGCACAGGCTGGAGCGCCAGAGTGTTGCCCGATGGCTTGGGGAGTTGCGCACGATTGCATCCTGCTGAAACCTGTTGAATCTTTATAGTACGATAAAGCTATTATTTCCTTGCGTTCAATAGAAATGCCGGCGAAGCAAGCCGGCAGCCACTTTCAAAGGAGTCGCCCTGATGACATCGCGCCGCGCGACCATCGTCCGCACCATTGCCGCCACCTTGCTGCTGTGCGGCGCCACTGGCGCGCTGGTGGGCGTGTTTGTGCTGAAAAGCGGCTGGTACAACATCGGCGCCACCAAACAGCACTGGCAACCCGTGTACAGCGTGCTGGAGCAGGGCATGCACGAGTCGGTACGCCACCATGCCGGCGAGGTCAAGGTGCCCGCGCCCCTGGCCGCTGGCGCTGCCAAAGCGCAGCTGGTGGCCGGCGCCGGCCTGTACCGCCAGCATTGCGCGCAGTGCCATGGCGCGCCGGGCGTGGCGCAGGATGCGATCGGGCAGAGCATGCAGCCGATACCGGGTCCGCTGGTGGACGCGGCCAAGCGCTGGCAAAAGAACGAGCTGTACTGGATCACGCGGCACGGCATCAAGATGAGCGGCATGCCGGCCTGGGGCCATCATCTCGATGAAGAGCAGCTGTGGGCGGTGGTGGCCTTTCTCGGCCAGTTGCCGGCCATCTCGGCACAGGACTATGCGCAACTGGCGAAGGCGCCAGCTGCGCCGGACGACCAGCCGCAAAGCACAAGGAAACGCGCGCCCAATCCCGCCACCAGCATCGAACGGGGCAAGGTGGCGCTGACGCAATTTGCCTGCCGGGCCTGCCACATGATCCCCGGCATCACGGGGTCCGAGGTGTTTGTCGGTCCGCCGCTCGACAAGCTGGCGCAGCGGCGCTACCTGGCCGGCCGCCTGCCCAATACCAGCGCCCATCTGCAGCAGTGGCTACGCGACCCGCAAGCGATCAAGCCGCACACGGCCATGCCGAACCTGGGCGTCGGGCCGGACGATGCGCGCGACATGGCGGCCTACCTGCTCAGTCTCGATTAAGGAGAGAATATGCGTGCCGAGGTGTCCAGCCCTGAATCGCATGCCGCGCAGCCCGTCATCGAACGCAGCTTCGTGCAGCGCGTGGCCATCGTGTATGGCCTGGGCGTGCTGTTCATGCTGGCGCTGGCGGCGCTGTGGTTCGGCGCCGATGTGCTGCTGCTGATCTTTGCCTGCATCCTGTTCGCTTTGCTGCTGCACGAACTGAGCCGGCGCCTGGCCAATCGCCTGCGCTGCCGGCGCGGCATTGCGCTGGCCATCGTGGTGCTGGTGCTGCTGGCCGTGATCGGCGGCGGCGGTGCCTTGATGGCGCCGCAGATCGGCGAGCAGGCGGCCAAGCTGGGCACGGTGGTGCCGGAAACCATCGAGCAGCTGCGCGCAGCGGTACAAAAAAATGCCTTCCTGCGCAGCCTGGCCACCGACCTGCCATCGAGCGAGCAGATCCGCAAGCAGCTGCTCTCCCTGGTGCCGAACGCCGGCCTGTTTTTTTCCGGCGTGCTGGGGGCTTTGGGCAATGTGATCATCATCGCCTTTGTCGGCCTGTATTTCGCGGCCCAGCCCAAGGTGTATGTCGACGGTTTCGTGACGCTGATACCGCAGGCGCACCGGCCCCGTGCGCGCGAAGTGCTCGATGAAATCGGCCGCACGCTGGCGCAATGGTTGCTGGGCAAGTCCATCTCCATGGTGGTGGTGGGTTGCGCCACCGCCATCGGCCTGTCGCTGCTGGGCGTGCCGCTGGCGCTGATCCTCGGCGTAATTGCCGGCCTGCTCGACTTCATTCCATATGTGGGGCCGCTGATGGCCGGCGTGCCGGCCGTGCTGATCGCGTTTTCGATCAACCCCACGCTGGGCGTATCGACCATCGCGCTGTTCGTGGCGATCCAGCTGCTGGAAGGCTATCTGGTGTCGCCGCTGATCGAAGCGAAAACCGTGTCGCTGCCGCCGGCGCTGACTGTCGTGATGCAGCTGCTGTTCGGCGCCCTGTTCGGCCTGGCCGGGGTGGCGCTGGCCACGCCTTTGAGCGCCGTGCTGATGATCCTGACGGTCATGCTGTACGTGCAGGATGTGCTGCACGACGATGTGCAACCACCTTCCCGAACCGACTCCTGAAAGGCTGAACCATGAGCGCACCGTATCTGCTGTATTACTGGCCCACCATCCAGGGCCGCGGCGAATTCGTCCGCCTGGCGCTGGAAGAAGCGGGCGCCGACTACCAGGACGTGGCGCGCCTGCCCGAACGCAAGGGCAAGCAGCAGGGCATGCCCGCCATGCTGGCCTGCCTCGATGGCGACGCCACGCCGCAGGTGGCGTATGCGCCGCCGGTGCTCGGCCATGGCGAGCTGCTGATCGCGCAGACGCCGAATATCCTGTTTTACCTGGGCAGGCAGCTGGGCCTGGCGCCGCGTGCCGAAGCGGGGCGCCTGTGGCTGAACCAGCTGCAGCTGACCATGGCCGACTGGCTGACGGAAGTGCACGACACGCACCATCCGCTGTCGATGGCGCAGTATTATGAAGACCAGGCGGCGGCCGCATCCTTGCGCGCGCAGGATTTTCGCGAAACGCGCCTGCCGAAATTCCTCGATTATTTCACGCAGGTGCTGGCCAATAACGGCAGCCGGGGCAGCTTCCTGGTGGGATCAAGGCTGACGTATGGCGACCTGTCGCTGTTCCAGATGATCGCCGGGCTGCGCTATGCGTTTCCGCAGGCGATGGAACGGCTGGCGCCGCGCTGCCAGGCGCTGTCGGACCTGCACGACAGCGTGGCGGCGCGGCCGAATATCGCGCGCTACCTCAAGTCGAAACGGCGGCTGCCGTTCAGCGAGGAGGGGATATTCCGGCATTATCCGGAGCTCGATGGGTAAGCCGGGTTCGCCACCCTGGCGCAACCCGTACCAGCCAGCAAAGGGGCCGGCTTATCCGACCGAGGCGGATTTGCTGACCGGATAGCCGGCTTCGGCGATGGCGGCGCTGATGGCGTCGAGCGCCTTGTCGGAGCCGACCCTGACGCTTTTTTCTTCCAGCTCGATCTGGACTTGCGCCTGCGGATCGACCGACTGCACGGCCTTGGTGACGGCGCTGACGCAATGGCCGCAGGTCATGTTTTCAACTTGTAACTGGTACATGGCTATTCTCCTCAAGTGGTTAGTCATTCCACTATAGGCCTTCCTGCGGGGGGAAGGTCAAGCGCCGCGCGTATCGTGCAACATGTCGTGCGGCGCCTGGGCAGCATCACGTCAGCGTGTAGTTTTGCGGCTGCAATGGCGGCGGCACCTGTCCGTCCTGCAGCGACTCGCGCAGGTTGATCTCGATCGTGCGGCAGATGGCCGACAGCGGCAGGTCGTTGGCGTCTTCGCCGAATGGCTCTTCGATCTCGTCGCCGAGCGCGTCGAGGCCAAAAAAAGTGTAGGCGACGATGGCCACCACGAACGGCGTCATGAAGCCGAGCGAGTCGACCAGGCCGAACGGCAGCAGGAAACAGTACAGATAGGCGGTGCGGTGCAGCAGCAGCGAATACGAAAACGGAATCGGCGTGCTGCGGATGCGTTCGCACGAAGCGCCGGCGCCCACCATGGCCGAAATCGAATTGTCGAGCTGGGCCGCCAGGATGGTGTCGATGCGTTTTTCGCGCACGCAGCTGGCCAGGTCATGGCCCATCTGCTGCATCAGGTAGTCGGACGGGTTCGACGACTTGCAGGCCAGCGCCCACTCGCCGGGCCGCAGCAGCGGCTGCAGGTCGGCCGCGCCTGCCGAATCGCGCAGCTGGTGGCGCAGCGCATGGCAAAAGGCGATGGTGCGGCAGACCATGCGCACGCGCACGTCGTCGAGTCCCAGTTTTGCATGCGCTGCCGTGTCGCTGGTAATCATGCTCTGGCACTGGCGCGAAAAGTTGCGGCTGCGCAGCACCAGTTCGCCCCACAGCTTGCGCCCTTCCCAGTAGCGGTCGTACGCGGCCGTATTGCGAAAGCCGAGGAAGATCGCCAGCGGCAGGCCGATCAGCGTAAACGGGATGGTGGTCAGGATCACCTTGTGGTCGAACAGCGTGCCGTGGCACCAGGTGACCAGGGTGGCGATCAGCGTGTTGACGATCAGGGTCACGCGGATGCGCGGCAAAATCGAGCCGCGCACGATCAGGAACAGCCGCAGCGCCGAAGGGCGTTCGCGCACGATCATGGCGTGCTCCCGGAGCTGATGGAGGGGAAGGGCAGGTGCTGCGAACGACAAGCCCGCACGGAATGCGGGCTGGAATGGGTGTGCATGGGTGGCAGTGTAGAGGAGACGGCAGGAGTATAGGCCGCTGGCAGGCGGGCGGCCAATTCAGAAGCGGTATGCCAGTTATTCATTTTATGAATGTATATTTCATGAATTGATAAAAATCATGAGCCGGACGCTCTATCATGCCTGATTTTCCGGCGGTGTTCCTGTTGCTGGCGTTTGAGTTCCCGGTTCAGGCCATAGCCCCTGTCTTGCAGCCAGCCGCAGTTGCACGGCCGGCGTTTGAACAAGTCAGCGATATCGCAGGCGTCGCACAGGCAATCGGCAGATACGCAGTCGGCAGAGGGCAGGTCGCAGCCGGCATCGCAAAAGCCGGCCTGGGCCTGGTGGCGGGCGGTGCGATGGGAAACCGTCCGTTCACGCTGTGCACGATGCTGCTCGCCGCAGTCATGCAGCCGGCGCCGCAGCAGTGTCAGCCCCTGCGTCAGTCCGAAACGCTCGATCACGCGGTAGCCGTAGGCCGAGCAGCTGTCGCGTCCCGTCAGCAAGCGATAAGCGCAGGAAAACCCCTTGAGCGGTGACATATAACGCTGGTAGAGCCGGATGGCGAGCAGGGCGGTGGAGGTAAAAATGGTGGCGCTCCCATGCATTTAAAGCAGGCAGCTTACTTTCAGTCCTGTTTTTCGGCAACTATTTGCGGCCGCTGCTATGTTCGTCCCCGAACGGTAGGGTTTTGCATTTTCCTGCATACTGAAAAACTACCCATGCAATCGCGGGGCGTCATGACAAAGGAAAACAGATGAGCTATCAGACCACGAATCCGTACAGCGAACAGATCGAACAAACCTTCACGCCGCACAGCGACGCGCAAATGGAAACCATCCTGGCCCAGGCAGCCACTACCTTCGAGAGCGACTGGCGCAAGCGCAGCTTCGCCGAGCGCAAGGAAGTGGTCAAGAAAGCGGCCATGCTGTTGAAAGAGCAGCGCGATGATTTCGCCAAATTGATTACCCTGGAAATGGGCAAGCTGTTCAAGGAAGCGCAGCAGGAAGTGTCGCTGTGCGTGAAAATCCTCGACTACTATGCCGACAATGCCGAACAGTTCCTGGCGCCGAAACAGCTCGATGTCAAGCGCGGCGAGGCCAGCGTGGAAATCGCACCGCTGGGCGTGATCTTCTGCGTCGAGCCGTGGAACTTCCCGTACTACCAGCTGGCCCGCGTGGCCGGTCCGAACCTGATGGCCGGCAATACGCTGGTGGTCAAGCACGCGTCGAACGTGCCGCAATGCGCGCTGGCGTTTGAAAAACTGTTCACCGATGCGGGCGCGCCGGCCGGCGCCTACACCAATGCCTTCTTCTCCAGCGAGCAGGTGGCCACCGCCATCGCCGACCCGCGCGTGCAGGGCGTGGCGCTGACGGGCAGCGAGCGGGCCGGCGCATCGGTTGCCGCCACCGCCGGCAAAGCCTTGAAAAAGACCACGATGGAGCTGGGCGGCAGCGACGCCTTTATCGTGCTGGACGACGCCGACATGGACCTGGCGGTGAAACTGGCCGTGATCGGCCGCATCCAGAATTCTGGTCAGGTGTGCGACGGCTCCAAGCGTTTCATTCTGGCCGACAGCATTGCCGACACCTTTGTCGAACGCTTCCAGGCCGAGCTGGCCAAACTGCAAGCGGGCGACCCGATGGATGCAGCCACCACCCTGGCGCCGTTGTCGAGCGAAGCGGCCCTGGAGCTGGCCGTGAAACAGGTGGGCCAGGCGGTCGAAGGCGGCGCGAAAGTGCTGCTGGGCGGCAAGCGGGTTGACCGCACGGGCTACTTCATGGAGCCGACCATCCTGACCGATGTGACACCCGACAATCCCGTCTACTACCAGGAGTTCTTTGCGCCCGTCGCCATGATCTTCCGCGTGAAAGACGAGAACGAGGCGATCACGTTGGCCAACGATTCGCCATTCGGCCTGGGCGGTACTATCATTACCACCGATATCGCGCGCGCCAAAAAACTGGCCAGCCAGATCGAGACCGGCATGGTCTTCATCAACTCGCCGGCGATCACGGCGCCGGACCTGCCATTCGGCGGCGTCAAGCATTCCGGCTACGGCCGCGAATTGTCGGACCTGGGCATCATGGAGTTCGTCAACCGTAAATTGGTGCTGGTGGGATAAGCCTCAAGGTACCGTAACCTCGCAGCTCGGATCAGCGTGGCATCGCCACGCTGATCCGACATTCGCCATCCTCACCACGATCCCGAAGCTCCGCCTCCGCCCGAGCGCCCGCCACCACCGGTGGTGCCGCCGCCACCCGACGAACTGCTGCCTGACGATCCGCTGCTACCACTGCTACGGCTGTCATCGCGCTCCCGCTTGCGTGCCGGCCCGCCACGCGCAAACCCCAGCGAAAACAGATAAACTTTCAGCCACGCCAGTGTCTTGCTGCGCGCCTTCGGCAAGTGATATTTGCGTACATTGTTCGCCACCATCCGCCAGCGCAGCAGCAGCCAGGCCAATATCACCGCGCCCGCGCCGATCCAGCCGCGCCAGTCGCTGGCGAACAGCAGCACCACCGATACCGTCACGATCACGCTGGCCAGGAGGCCGAACACGCCGGCAAACAGCGACATGCACAGCCCGAACAGCAGCAGGACGCCGAACAGGCCCAGCACGATCCATTTGGCGGCGCCCGAAATTTCCCTGTCTTGCGTGCCTGCGCTGGCCAGCGGCGCGGCTGCCGGCTGGCCCGAGATCACGGCCAGCATCGCGTCGACGCCAGCGGCCACGCCACCCTCGGTATCGCCCTGTCTGAAACGGGGCGTGATTACCTCGCGCACGATGCGCGCGCTTGCCAGGTCCGTCAGCCTGTCTTCCAGGCCATAACCGGTTTCAATGCGCATCTTTTTGTCGCCGGTGGCGATCACCAGCAGCGCGCCATCATCTTTGTCCTTGCGGCCCGGCTGCCACTGTTCGAACACGGCCACGGCGTAGGCCTCGATCGAGGTGTCCGCAGGCAGGTGCGCGACCGTCAGCACGAATACCTGGTGTCCGGTCTGTGTCTCGAACGCTTTCAGTGTCGCATCGATGGCCGGACCGCGCGCGGCCAGTACGCCGGCGTAGTCGTTGACATGCGATTGCAGGGCCGGAACGGACAGCGTCGCATACGCGGGCGTCGATTGCAGCAGGAAAAGCATGCACAGCCATCGGCTGGCGCGCAGGAAGCAGGCTGCGGCTCTGTTCATCATGCACCTGTCGCTTTCAAGCAGTAAAGTCCGAATGCCACCAGCCACGCCAGCAACACCGCCAGCCCCGGCAGCAGCAGCCATTTCGCCACCGTCTCTTCCCACGCCACAGACGGTTTGCCGCCGCGTGCGATGGCCAGCAGCGCCTGGCCGCCGTTCAACCCGCCAAACGGCAGCAGGTTGAGCGCGCACAGTTTCACGCTGACCAGCGCGAACACCAGCATGAAGCCATGCGCATGGGCAAACGCGTCGCCGTCGGCCAGCAGCTGTTGCGCCGTGCTCAACGGCGCCAGCGCCCCCGCGATAATCTGAACAAACGCGCCCGTAAAGCTGTGCCAGCCTTGCGCCCCCAGCAAACCCAGCGCCAGTATCAAGGGTGCCGCCACGCCGCTGAGCAACACGGCGAGTTGCTGCCATAGCGGCCGTTCGTTGTAGATGTCGCCACCAGCTTCGTCATCGTCAATCTGTTCTTCACGCGTGTCTTTCAGCACCACGCTGCCGGCAAACGGCAGCAGCCTGAGCTGCGCCTTGCCGATTGAAAACAGGGTGGGCCCCACACCATAGGCGATGCGGCGTATCGTGATGCCGAAGGCGCGGGCAGACAAGGCCATCACGGACACATGGATCAGCATGAACAGGAAAGTGGCGAGCAGGAACTGGAAGACCGGGTGCATGGCGGAGGAAGAGAGTTGACGAACCGTATTAGAGCATGTTGCCTGCAGAAACTGCGCTCCGCCTGAACTCTTGTAGGATGTGCAATCTTATGCGGGAAGACTGCGGCATGGCGGGCATGACAGGGAGGACACGGGATGAGATTCGCAAACAGATGCGTCATGGCGTTGCTGGCAATGGTCTTGTGCTGTCTCGGCACTGGCTGCGGCGAGCCGACAAAACTTTTCGCTTTGGTCGGCTATAACCATACCGAGCATGGGATAGGCAGCTATATCGTGACGACATCCGACGGTGCGTGGCTGGAGGCCGGTTATCTGGATACGGGCCAGGGCGGCGGCGGCATGATGGGCACCGTCTCGCTGCCAAGAAAATGGAAGCCGGGCATTACGGTTACCATCACCATGTCCACCGTAAAAAACGGCCAGGACATCCGGGTCGAAAAGGTCGTGCCTGTACCCCGTTATGACGCCGATGCCAACTACTTTGTCGTGCATTTCCTGCACGACGGCAGATACAAGGTCCTGGTTACCGGGGTTCTGCTGGGGCACCGTGAATATCCGCTGACCGGCAAGGAAGCGGAACTGGAGCCGGGCAAGCCGCTGGAAATCATCTGGGAATAATGTTTCGACGTCGCGACAGCACACGGGCGCGGACAGATTCCACTGCGCTTTTGCTTTATTGCCCATCGTTAGGGAGTAAAGTTGCAGACAAAACCCGAGCGGTCCAATTTATAGTGAAGTGATGAGACGACAATGAATGATGCCGAGGTCGTAGTGCCAGCATTTGAATCAACGTTTTTACAGGCCAGCCTGCCGGCGGATGCGAAACTGGAACGCGCCCGCACCGAATTGCTGGACCTGACGGCGCGCAACCGCCTGTTGAATATTCCCCGTTCGTCCACCACCGCGCGCACGATCGATGTGGTCGATGAAAAGACCAGCGAAGTGTTCCGCCTGATGGTGTCGGAAGGCCGGCCCTTTACCTTTTTGCCGGGCCGGGAATCCAACAAGGTCGAGCTCGATAAAACGGAAAATGAAGAAGACGCCGATGAAATCGGCGACCTGGCGCAGCCGGGTCATGACAGTGCCGATGACAGTGTCAATGAGCGTGGCGTGTTCAATCGCCATGCCGATACGAAGCTGCAGACGCGGCTGACGTCGAAAGGGCTGCAAAAACGGTTGCTCGACATGTATCTCGACGCCCGCACGCTGGAAGAAGAGCAGGGCGTCAATATTTTGTTCCTGGCGCTTGGCACCTTGAAATGGCTCGACCCGCTCAATGCGAAAAACGTGCGCCATGCACCGCTGATACTGATACCGGTCAGCCTGGAACGCGGTAATGCCGCCGAACAGTTCAAATTGAAATGGCGCCAGGAAGAGCATTCCTCGAATCTGTCGCTCGAGGCGTTCCTCGAACGTGTGCATCATCTGAAAATGCCGGCCTATGAAGCGGGCGACGAATTCGATCCGCTCGCCTATATCGAAGCCGTGCGCGACGCCGTCAAATCAAAGGAAGGCTGGGTGGTCGATGGCGACGATATCGTGCTCGGCTTTTTTTCCTTTTCCAAGTTTCTCATGTACCGCGATCTTGATCCGGCCACCTGGCCGGAAGGCGGGCTGACGAACCAGCCGCTGATGCGCGGGCTGCTGTCTGATGGGTTTGCCTTTGAAGAGTCGGCCATTCCCGAAGACGCCAACCTGGACGACCATATCGCGCCGGCCGAGCTGCTGCATATCGTCGATTGCGACAGCTCGCAGACGCTGGCCGTGCACGATGTGCGCGCCGGGCGCAACCTGGTAATCCAGGGACCGCCCGGCACCGGCAAATCGCAGACGATTGCCAATGTGATTGCCTCGGCGATTGCCGACGGCAAGACGGTGCTGTTCGTGGCGGAAAAAATGGCCGCGCTGGAAGTGGTCAAGCGGCGCCTGGACCAGGCCGGCGTGGGCGACGCCTGCATCGAGCTGCACAGCAACAAGGCCAACAAAAAAATGTTTCTCGACGAGCTGCGCCGCACCTCGGAACTGGGTTCGCCCAAGGGCGATACTGCCACCACCCTGAACAGCCGCTTGCTGGCGGCGCGCAACGAACTGAACGCACACAGCGCGCGGCTGCACCAGCCGCACCCCGCCGCCCGGTTGACGCCATACCAGGTGATCGGCGAACTGAGCAAGCTGCGCCAGGACAAGGTGCAGCCGGTCGATATCCGGCTGCAGCAGCCGGAAAGCTGGTCGCCCGATGAAGTGCAGCAGCGCCTGGCCGTGGTCGAGGAACTGGCGCAGCGCATCGTCGATATCGGCGAGCCGCTCGACCATCCATGGCGCGGCGTGGCGCTCAAGGTGATACTGCCGAACGACGTGGAGCGGCTGGTGGCGCGCATCACGGCCTTGCGGGCGCGCTGCCAGGAGCTTGCCGCGCAGCAGGCCGATCTGGCGCTGTCGCTCGATACACTGGCGCCGGCCGTGCTGCGCGATATGGACTATCTGACCGAGCTGGCGCGCGAGGTGGCGCAAGCGCCCACGCTGTGCGCCGCCGCCTTGCGCTCGCCCGTGTGGGACGGCCAGGCGCAGGAATTGACGGCACTGGTCGACGCTGGCCTGCAGCTGCAGCGCGTCACGGCCGGGCTGGCCGGCGAGATCCGGCCCGATGCCTGGAATACGGATGTGCAGGCGCTGCGCCAGCAGCTGGCCGGCTTGCCGGCGCACGCGAATGCGCTGGCATTCGAGCGTGCTGGCGCCTTGCAGGTGCTGCTGAGCAAGCTCGACGGCGAAGTGGCCCTGCTGGGCCGCCTGCTCGGCGTCGATGCGGCCGGCCAGATGGCCAACTACGGCGAAATCAACCGCCTGGTGCTGACGGCGCAGAAAGTGGCCACCGCGCCCGATGTCAGCCCCGATGTATTCGTCTCGACCGTGTGGGACCAGGGGGTAGAGCAGGCGGCCGACCTGGCGCAGGCGGTCGCCGCGCTGGAAGGCTTGCAGGCGCGGCTCGACGGCAAGGTCAGCAGCGGCGCCTGGCAGCTTGACCTGGTTCCGGCGCGCCAGGCGCTGGCCGCCCATGGCGACAGCCTGCTGCGCTTCGTCAACAGTGAATGGCGCGCCGCCAGCAAGCAGGTCAAGGGCATCCTGCGCAATCCGGACGCGCCGTTGCCGGAGCAGCTGGAAATGCTCGATCAGTTGGCCGAAGGCAGGAAACTGATGGAGCGCATCGCCGCGCAAGATACCTTTGGCAGCGGCGCGTTTGGCGCCGACTGGCGCGGCGGACAGACGCGTTCGGCGCCGCTGCTGGCACTGGTGGAATGGATGCGCAGCCTGCGCGGCCTCGGTGCGCAGCCGCGCATGATCGCCAGCAGGTTGCCGGACCGCTCCGAAATCAGCCGGCGCGCGGCGCTGGTCGGCAGCCTGCTGCAGGAAATCCGGCCGCTGCTCGACGCGATGTGGTTCAACGGCTGGCAGGATGAAGCCGCGTTTCGCGAGTGGACCAGCGTGGACGCGGCGCCGCTGCAACGGATCACGGAACAGGTGGCGCGGCTGGCACTGTGCCAGGCGGACTGCGCCTCCGTGATGCTGGACGTGCCGCCTGGCCTGGCTGACAAGATTGCCCGGCTCGACCTGCTGATCGCGATGCAGGCGCTGCAACAGCGGCTTGAGTCAGCCGGTGAGCTGGCCCGTGCGGCTTTCGGCGAAGCATGGCAGGGCGCGCAATCGGACTGGAACCATTTGCGCAGCAGCGCGCTGTGGCTGGCAGGCCACCGGCAGTTGCGGCAGACGGTGGCGCGCCACGACGACCGCGGCGCACCCCTGCAGCGTGCGCTGGAAATCGACGCCACGCAGCGCCAGTTGCTGGCCGACCTCGATGCGCTGTACGGCGAGCTGTGCACCAATAACGAAAAACTGTTCCAGGTGCCGGCCATTCTTGATTTGCCCGCGTTTGCCTTGCTGGGGCGCATGGGACTGTGGATCGAGTTCGCCGAGGAATTGTCGAAGTGGGTGATGTACCGCGACCGCTGCGCCAGGGCGCGCCAGCTGGGCATCGGCGAGATCGTCACCCGGCTCGAAGCGGGCGTGCTGGTGCCGCGCGAGGCCATGCGCACCTTCACGATGGCCTACTTCGAGGCGCTGTTTGCCGAGCAGGTGCGCAGCGACGAGGCGCTGGCGCATTTTGACGGCCACCTGCACGGCCGGCTGGCCGCCAGTTTCGCGCAACTGGACCGGGATCGCATCGCCGCCTCCAGCCTGGAAGTGGTGCGCGCCCATCACCGGCGCATTCCGCAGGGCGGCGGCGCCATTGGCCCCTTGGGCGTGCTGCGCGGCGAGATGGCCAAGCGCAAGGGCCATATGCCGATCCGCCGCCTGATGCAGCGCGCGGCGCCCGCCATCCAGGCCCTGAAACCCGTTTTCATGATGAGCCCCTTGTCGGTGGCGCAGTTCCTGCCCGCCGGGCAACTGAGTTTTGACTTGCTGGTGATGGACGAGGCCAGCCAGATCCAGCCCGTCGATGCGCTGGGGGCAATTGCGCGTTCGCGCCAGGTGGTGGTGGTCGGTGACGAGCGCCAGTTGCCTCCGACCAAATTCTTTTCCAAGATGACCAGCGCCGAGCCCGACGAGGATGGCGACGACGACACCCAAGTGTCCGATATCGAAAGCATCCTGGGCCTGTTTACGGCGCGCGGCTTGCCGCAGCGCATGTTGCGCTGGCATTACCGCAGCCGGCACCAGTCGCTGATTGCCGTGTCGAACAGCCAGTTTTATGAGAACAAGCTGTTCATCGTGCCCAGTCCGTATACGCAGGAAGCGGGCATGGGCCTGCAGTTCCACCATATCGCCAACGGCGTGTTCGATTCGGGCAATACCGGCACCAATGCGGAAGAGGCGAAGGTGATTGCCGAGGCGATCATCCAGCATGCGCGCACCTCGCCCGGCCACTCGCTGGGGGTAGCCACGTTTTCGGTGAAGCAACGGCGCGCGATCCAGGATGAGCTGGAACTGCTGCGCCGCCAGCAGCCTGATGTCGAGCCGTTCTTCCAGCAGCACCCGAGCGAGCCGTTCTTTATCAAGAACCTGGAAAACGTGCAGGGCGACGAGCGCGACGTGATCTTCATTTCGGTCGGCTACGGGCGCAACAAGCTCGGCACCATGGCCATGCGCTTCGGGCCGCTGAGCGCCGAGGGTGGCGAGCGGCGCCTGAATGTCCTGATCAGCCGCGCCAAGCGCCGCTGCGAGGTGTTTGCCTCGATTACCGACGAAGACATCGACCTGGAGCGGGCCAAGGGGCGTGGCGTGGCCGCCTTCAAGCTGTTCCTGCATTTTGCGCGCACCGGCAAGCTGGGCCTGTCGCGCACATCGGGCCGCGAAGTCGACAGCCCATTCGAAGTGCAGGTGGCCGATGCCGTCAAGGCTTGCGGCTACGAAGTGCATCCGCAGGTGGGCATCGCCGGCTTTTTCATCGACCTGGGGATTGCCGATGCCGAACATCCGGGCCGCTACCTGCTGGGCATCGAATGCGATGGCGAGTCGTATCACCGCTCGCGTTCGGCGCGCGACCGCGACCGCCTGCGCCAGGCGGTGCTGGAAGACCACGGCTGGATCATCCACCGCATCTGGAGCCTGGACTGGTTTCAACGGCCCAATAATGAGCTGCAGCGCCTGCTCCTCGCCATCGATGCGGCCAAGGTGGAACTGGCGGCGCGCGCGGAACTTCAGGGACGCCAGCAGCGCAAGCCGGGCGTGTCGGTGGTGGCGGTGGAACGCGAAGATCATGCGGAAATCGGCCTGGAGCGCAGTGGCGCCGAGCGCCCGGCAGCGTATGTCGAGGCGATACCCGCCAAGCCTGCCTATGCCGGCGAGCTGCATGAGCTGCCGGTGGCGGCCCTGAGCGAACTGGTGAAACAGATCGTGATGCTGGAAGGCCCCGTGCATGCCGATGAAGTCGTAGTGCGCCTGCGCGCCGCCTGGGGCCTGAAGCGCAGCGGCGCGCGCATCCAGGCGGCGGTGGACCGGGCCATCAATGCCGCTGTCCGTTTTGACGGCATGCTCATGACAGATCGTTTCCTGAGCCTGCCCGGCACCGTGGTGGCCATCCGCGACCGCGGCGCCGTGCTGTCCGATACCTTGCGCAAACCCGACATGCTGCCGCCGCAGGAGATCGACGTGGCCATTCTCGGCACCTTGCAGAGGAACTATGGCGCAGGCCTGGTGGAAATTGCCCAGTATGTGGCGCGGCTGTTCGGCTTCAAGGCGACCAGCCCGCAGCTGCGTGAAACCATCAGGCTGCGTCTCGATGCGCTGCTGCTGCGCGGCTTGCTGCAAAAGAATGGCGAGGTGTTTGAACCGAGGCCGCAGGACAGCGCATAAAGCGCCCGGCAAGAAAAAAGCCCCGGCTGCATCGCTGCAGCCGGGGCTTTCTGTTACCGAAGACAGCTGGCGCTGCCCGATAAAATTTACAACACTTCGCTGGCGTGATCGGCCAGGCGCGAACGTTCGCCGCGCGCCAGGGTCACGTGGCCGCTGTGCGACCAGCCCTTGAAGCGGTCGACCACATAGGTCAGGCCGCTCGAGCCTTCGGTCAGGTACGGCGTGTCGATCTGGGCGATATTGCCCAAGCACAAAATCTTGGTGCCAGGACCGGCGCGCGTGACCAGGGTCTTGACCTGTTTCGGCGTCAGATTCTGCGCTTCATCGATGATCAGGAACTTGTTCACAAAGGTGCGGCCGCGCATGAAGTTGAGCGACTTGATCTTGATGCGCGAGCGGATCAGGTCCTGCGTTGCCGCACGGCCCCATTCGCCGCCGTCCGTATCGGACTTGTTCAGCACTTCCAGGTTGTCGTCGAACGCGCCCATCCATGGCGACATCTTCTCTTCTTCCGTACCCGGCAGGAACCCGATGTCTTCGCCGACCGGCACCGTGACGCGGGTCACGATGATTTCGTTGTAGAGCTTGGTTTCCAGCACTTGCGCGAGACCAGCCGCCAGCGCCAGCAGGGTCTTGCCGGTACCGGCCTGGCCCAGCAGGGTGACAAAGTCGCATTCCGGATTCATCAGCAGGTTCAGCGCGAAGTTCTGCTCGCGGTTGCGCGCGGTGACGCCCCACACGTTGTTTTTCGTGTGGCTGAAGTCGCGCAAGGTTTGCAGCACGGCCGTCTTGCCGTTGATCTGTTTTACCTGGCCATAGAACGGGGTTTCGCCGTTTTTCGGTTCCAGGTAGATGAACTGGTTGACCAGCAGCGACGGGATGAACGGGCCGGTGACGCGGTAGAACGTCGAGCTGTAGCCGTTCTTGCTTTCCTGCCAGGATTCCATGTCCTTGCCGTGCTTGTTCCAGAAGTCGTCCGGCAGTTGCACGATGCCCGAATACAGCAGGTCCGTGTCTTCCAGCACATGGTCGTTGAAGTAGTCTTCGGCAGGCAGGCCCAGCGCGCGCGCCTTGATGCGCATGTTGATGTCTTTCGACACCAGCACCACCGGACGGCCGTCCTGCTCCGATTCGAGCGAACGCACCACGGCCAGGATCTGGTTGTCGGCCTTGCCAACCGGCAGGCCGGCTGGCAGGTCGGCGCTTTGCAGGCGCGTCTGGAAGAACAGGCGGCCCTTGGCGTCCTTGTTGCCCAGCTTGGCCAGCGGGATGCCGTGTTCGATCGCGTCGTCGTCGGTATTGCTGATCAGCGCGTCGAGCGTGCGCGATACCTGGCGGGCATTGCGCGCCACTTCCGTCATGCCCTTCTTGTGGTTGTCCAGCTCTTCCAATGTCATCATCGGCAGATACACGTCGTGCTCTTCAAAGCGGAACAGCGACGACGGGTCGTGCATCAGCACGTTGGTGTCGAGCACAAACAGTTTCGACACGCCGCGCTGGTCGGCGGCGCGGCTGGCCGACGACTTGAGCTGCACTTCGACCGGCTTGTGCTTGGCCGGATGGGCCTGCTCGGCCTGCTTGGCGGACTTGATCGGCGTAACCTTGGCGACCGGGGCTTCTGCCTTGACTTCGGCCTTGGCCGGGGCTTTTGCCTTGACGGCAGGCTTGGCTTTGGCGACTGGCGCCGGGGCTGCCACAACTTCGGGCGCAGGCATAGGCACAGGCGCAGGAACTGGTGCGGGCACCGGCTTGGCAACCATCAGGGCCGCCACTTGCTTGATTTTGGTAGCCGCATTGCGGACCGGTTTTGCTGCTTCGGCGATCGCCGCTTCAATCATCGGTGCAGCCACTTTCTTGGCTGCCGGGGTTTTGGTGGCCGGGCGCGCTGCGCCTGCGGTTGGGTAATCTTCTGTGGCCAGGATGGTGGCTGGCTTGCTCGGTAATTTTGGCAGTGGCATCAGGATCTCAATCAAAAAATTTCTGGAATGAATCGCCCACGGGCCGCCAATTCATGGCGGCGCAGCATGGGGTGGATGCGGGAACAACAATGGAACAGGACGATATGACTGCCGGCTGGCCGGCTTGCTGAGCCGGTAAGGAGGTCCATCAGCGGGCGCAAAGCCCGGCTGGCGGAGTGGAGTGAGGCGCTTCGTTGACTCAAAATGGCGATAGCTGCTGTGAACTGAACGATAGGTTGAACGACGCCTGCTGGAAACCCGACATGCGCATCAGTTCAGACGCGCCACGAATTCCAGCACTTCTTCCACGTGAGTTGCGACCTTCACGCCTCGCCATTCTTTCACTATTCGGCCCTCAGCGTCAATCACAAACGTGCTGCGCTCGACGCCGCGCACCGTCTTGCCATACATCTGTTTCATCTTCATGACATTGAATTGCAAACACATGGTTTCGTCGGGGTCGGAAATCAGTTCGAACGGCAGGTCCAGCTTGGTCTTGAAACTTTCGTGCGAACGCAGCGAATCGCGGCTGATGCCATAGATTTCCACATTGGCGGCGGTAAATTTTTCATAAGCATCGCGAAACGCGATATTTTCGGTGGTGCAGCCCGGCGTATTGTCTTTCGGATAAAAGAACAGCACGCTGGCCTTGGCTGGACGGCCCAGCAATTGGAAGGTCTTGCCGCTGGTCATGGCGGCAGTGAAATCGGGTACGGCAACGAGGGATAGGCTATCAGCCACAGGTTCTCTCCTGAACGGTGATCTTCAGCGCTGTTTTAAATCTGGCAACGCATCCAGGTGGAACAATACAGCATTCAGGCGGCTTTACCCTGCACGATCAGGCGTCCCGAGCGGCCCGGCAGTTCGTCCCAGGTGATGGGGCAGACGGGCAATTCGGACTGTTTCACCTTGTCATGATACTCGGCCATCGAGGCCAATTGGTAGCCCTGGGCTTGCCAGCCTGTCAGCAGTTGCTCGAAAATGGGGGCGAGTTTCTGTCCTTCAAGCTCCGCATGCAAAGTATAGACATGATCGCGGCGATTTTCCGCCGTCAGGGACAGGATATGGTCGGCAATATTGCTGGCGGTGAGCATTTTGCCATCAATCTGGCAGCCGAGCAATTCGTCGAGGGTCGGCAGGGTGGTGGGCAGCTGCACGCAGCGCAGCACCGTATTGCCGTTGCGCACGCGGTGCGGACCGTCGCCGGCACGCAGCATGGCGCCCCGTTCGTCCAGCATGGCGCGGCCATCCGAGGCATACGCATAGCCGGCCGTATCGTGTTCGGCAAAGGCGCTGACATTCATCTGCCAGCCGGCCGCGCCGATGGTGCGCGCCGGCATGCCGAAGACCTGGGCAAAGCGGGCGGCGGCCTTGCGCATCATGGTGCTGGTCCAGGCGGCGTCGCGGCGCGCCACATTATCCTGCCACAAGGTGTGGTCCCAGGTGTGGATGCCGCATTCGAAACCGGCGTCGCGCACGGCGCGCAGCTCTTCCGCGCAGCGCTTGCCGATGTCGGGGCCCGGCAGCAGCGTGCCGTACATCAGGGTCTTGAGGCCGTAGTGCTCGACCACCGAAGTGCGCGAGACCTTGCTGAAAAAACCGGGACGCAAGGCCCGGCGCAGGGCCCAGCCCGTATGGTCGGGTCCCATGGTGAACAAAAACGTGGCGTTGGCCTGGTGCGCGGCCAGCATGCGCACCAGGGGCGCGACGCCTTCGCGGGTGCCGCGATAGGTGTCGACGTCGATTTTCAGTGTCAGTAAGGGTTTGCTCAACATTAATCCATCAGCGCTTGCGCCTGCGTGACCTGGCTGCGGTAGGCGTCGAAAATATGGCGCAGCGCGTCGCCCATGGTGGTGGTCGGCGCCCAGCCCAGTTCTTCGCAGGTATTGGTGATCTTCGGCACGCGGTTCTGCACGTCCTGGTAACCGGCGCCATAGTAGGCACCCGAGGTGGTTTCCACGATCTTGACGTGTTGCGCGCCGTCGGCGTACTCCGGATATTCGGCGGCCAGGCGCAGCATCATGCCGGCCAGTTCGCGGATCGAATAGTTATTGCTCGGATTGCCGATATTATAGATCTTGCCGCTGGCAACGCCGTTCCGGTTGGCGATGATATGCATCAGCGCATCGATGCCGTCGTCGATATAGGTAAATGCGCGTTTTTGCGCACCGCCGTCGACCAGCGAAATATTCTCGCCGCGCACGATATGGCCGAAGAATTGCGTGACCACCCGCGACGAACCTTCCTTCGGCGTGTGGATCGAATCGAGGCCGGCGCCGATCCAGTTGAACGGGCGGAACAGGGTGAAGTTCAACCCTTCCATGCCGTAGCCCCAGATCACGCGGTCCATCAGCTGCTTGGCGTTCGAATAGATCCAGCGCGGCTTGTTGATCGGGCCGCAGATCAGTTCCGAGTTTTCCGGATCGAATTCCTCGTCGTGGCACATGCCATACACTTCCGACGTCGACGGGAACACCAGGTGCTTGCCGTACTTGGCGGCCGAGCGCACGATCGGCAAGTTCGCTTCGAAGTCCAGCTCGAACACGCGCAGCGGCTGCTTGACGTAGGTCGACGGCGTGGCGATCGCCACCAGCGGCAGGATCACGTCGCATTTCTTGACGTGGTACTCGACCCAGTCCTTGTTGATCGTAATGTCGCCTTCAAAGAAGTGCATGCGCGACTTGTACGCCGGATTGTCCAGCACATCGCTGATGCGGTCGCTGTTCATGTCCATGCCGTACACCTCCCAGTCGGTGGTTTCCAGGATGCGCTTGGACAGGTGGTGGCCGATAAAACCGTTGACGCCGAGGATAAGGACTTTTTTCATGTGAATTTCTCTTGGGTGGTATGGGGGGTGCTGGCATGGGAAGTCAGCTGGTCTTGCAGTTGTGCGGCAGAAATCGGTTGATCGTTGGCGTGCAGCGAGGAAATGGCCAGCATGCGGCCATCGCCGCAGACGCCGACCATGGCCCCTTCGACCACGGCCAGGCCGGGCGGCAAGTCCACTGCTGGCGCACGGCTCAATCTGGCTTGCTGGATCACATAGGTGATGCCGTGCAGCTCGGTAAATGCGCCGGGGTAGGGCGGCGCCACGGCGCGGTGCAGGTTGTAGACCTGCTGTGCCGGCAAGCTCCAGTCGATGCGGCCATCGGCCGGTTTCCTGCCGCCAAAGTAGCCGCCCTGGCGCAGGTCGTTGGGCGTAAGCGGTGCGCTGCCGTCCAGCAAGGCCGGCAAGACTTTCCACAAGGTTTGCTCGGCGGCCACGGTCACCTTGCCGAACACCTCGAAGGCGGTATCGTCGGGCAAAATCGGCACGGCGGTCTGCGCCACGATGGCGCCCGCGTCCGGTTTGACCGTCATCGCATGCAGGGTGGCGCCCGTCTCGCTGGCGCCGTGCAGCACGGCCCAGTTGACGGGCGCGCGGCCGCGGAACTGCGGCAGCAGCGAGCCGTGCATGTTGTACCCCGGCGCCACGTCGAGGACGCTGGCCGGCAGCATATGGCGGTAGTAAAAACTGAACAGCATGTCCGGCTGCGCCGCCTGCACTTGCGCCAGCAATTCGGGCGCGTTGGCATCGGGCGGCGTGACAAAGGCAATGCCCTCGGCGCGGCACAGGGCGGCCACCGAGTCGAACCACAGGTTTTCCTGCGGATTGTCCTCATGCGTGACGACCAGCGCGACATCGACGCCGCCGGCCAGCAGCACCTTGAGGCAGCGCACGCCCACGCTGTGGTAGGCAAACACGACGGCGCGCATCAGCGGGCCACCTGGCGTTTTTCCAGGCGCACGTAGGGTACCGCCTCGGCCTGCGCCTGCGCCATGCCATCCTGCAGGATGGTCTGCACCACGTAGCGCGGACGGGCGCGCACCTGCTGGAAGATGCGACCCACGTATTCGCCGACCAGGCCGATGCCGAACAGGATCACGCCCATGAAGAAGAAGGCGATCGCGAACAGGGTGAACACGCCCTCGGCTTCGGCGCCGAACACGAAGCGGCGCGCCAGCAGGTAGACCACCAGCAGCGCCGAGCTGAACGACAGCAGCATGCCCAGCATGGAAAAGATTTGCAGCGGGATCAGCGAAAAGCCCGTCACCAGGTCGAAGTTCAGGCGGATCAGGCTGTACAGCGAATACTTCGATTCGCCGGCTGCCCGCTCTTCGTGCTCGACCGTGATCTCGGTGGGCTTGCGGGCAAAGGTATACGCGAGCGCCGGCACGAAGGTGTTCACTTCGGCGCACTGGTTGACCAGGTCGATCACATTGCGGCCATAGGCGCGCAGCATATTGCCCTGGTCGGTGATCTTGATATTGGTGATGCGCTCGCGCAGGCGGTTCATCAGCTTCGAGGCCACCGTGCGCCAGGCGGAATCCTGCCGCTTGCGCCGGATCGAGCCCACATAATCGTAGCCTTCGCGCATCTTCGCCACCAGGTTGCCGATTTCCTCGGGCGGGTTTTGCAGGTCGGCGTCAAGCGTGATCATGATCTGGCCGCGCGATGCTTCAAAGCCGGCCAGGATCGCCATATGCTGGCCATAGTTGCCATTGAACAGCACCACGCGCGTGACTTCCGGGCGCTGGCGGAACTGCTCGGCCAGCAGCGCCACGGAATTGTCGCGGCTGCCGTCGTTGACGAAAATGATTTCGTAGCTGGTCTGCAGCGCGTCGAGCGCCGGGTACAGGCGCGCGAACAGGCTGGCCAGGCCTTCCTG
Organism: Janthinobacterium sp.; assembly: GCF_031995485.1. Classification (NCBI taxonomy): domain Bacteria; kingdom Pseudomonadati; phylum Pseudomonadota; class Betaproteobacteria; order Burkholderiales; family Oxalobacteraceae; genus Janthinobacterium; species Janthinobacterium sp. Next base: position 22,172 of record NZ_DAMAGB010000034.1, on the reverse strand, counting down.
CTCGTTATAGATCGGAATGATGACCGACAGTTCGGGTTTCATGCTCACTCCCCCTTGATGAGGATGGATTTGACGGCGGCCACTGCGCGCTCGACATCGGCCAGGGTCATGGCGTAGAACATCGGCAGGGTCACGGTCAGGCGACCGACTTTTTCCGCATGGGGGAACATGCCGTCAGTAAAGCCGCGTGCGCGATACAGGCTGAACAGGTGGATCGGCGCATAGTGAAAACCGGTGCCGACGTTCAGTTCACTCATCTGGCGCATGAAGCTGGCGCGCGTGTCGGGGCCATGATCGGGCAGGATGATCTGGAACAGATGCCAGTTGCTGTGCTCGAAGTCCGTCACCGGCAGTTGCGCGCCGCTGGCCGCTTCGAAGCCGCTGCCGAACTGGGCAAAGTAGTGGCGCGCCAGCGCGCGGCGGTGCGCGGTAATCGCGTCGAGATTGGCAAACTGGCCCAGGCCGATGGCGGCCATGATGTCGCTCATGTTGTACTTGCCGCCCAGCACATCGACATCGATGCCATCGACGCCGCTGCGCGTGACGCCTTGCAGGCGGAATTTCTCGGCCAGCTTTGCTTCTTCCAGGTTGTTCAGCACCAGCGCGCCGCCTTCGCCGGTGGTGATGTTCTTGTTGGCCTGGAAGCTGAACGACACGAAGTCGCCAAACGAGCCGATCGGCTTGCCGTTCCAGGACGAACCGAGCGCCTGCGCCGCGTCTTCGATCACGCGCAGATTGTATTGTCTGGCAATCGCGTACAGGCGGTCCATGTCGACCGGCAGGCCGGCCAGGTAGACCGGGATGATGGCGCGGGTCCTGGGCGTGATCGCCGCTTCGAGCTTGTCCAGGTCGATATTGCGCGTGACGGGATCGATATCGGCAAACACGGGCGTGGCGCCCACTTCGATGATCACATTGGCCGTCGCCACCCACGACACGGGCGTGGTGATGACTTCGTCGCCGGCGCCTATGCCGGCCACGCGCAGCGCGATTTCCATGGTGCAGGTGCCGGAATTGAAGGTGCGCACGGGGCGCCCGCCGAAGTAGTCGGACAGCCGGGCTTCAAAGGCTTGCACCTTCGGGCCGCTGGTGATCCAGCCCGAGCGCAGCACCTCGCCGACAGCGGCGATGGTGGCCTCGTCGATGGTGGGCCTGGAGAAGGGCAAAAAGGGCAGGGTCGAGGTCATGGGGTACTCACTTGTTCTCAAATTTGGCGTAGTTTTCGCCATGCAGCGTGGTCGCGAAAGCTGCCCGCCAGACCGCGTCTGCAGGCACTTCCATTCTAAAGCTTCTCAATTTTGCAGTACGGCCGATTTCAGCGGGGGCGGGGCTGATGGCCGTACTGCGGAAGGGTCGTCAAAACCGGCAAACCCTGATGGCAGGCCGTTCCTGGCGGTGTTGCGGCGGTGGCGCGAGCAGGCGCCAGGGCTTTATTACAAGTTGGCAATGATCATGCGGCGCGCATCTTCGGCAACCACGCGCATGGGAACACCGCGGTGTTTCAGGTCTTCATAGCGGTCCAGGCTGATGATGGCCAGGCTGTGTACGCCTGCGGTAGCGTCATTGGTCCATTGCGTGATGAAAGTCTCTATCTTCGGAATCGACAATTCGGGCTGCTGCTGCAGGCCAAAAGCGAATTCATCCGTGTAAGCCACCAGGGTCACCGGGCGCTGCAGATAGTAGGTTAGCGACTGTTCGTAGATGCTGACCGAATAGAGCTTGGTGCCGGGTTTCAGCTCGGCCCGGATCTGCGGCAGCAGGTCGCTGCCGGCGCGGTTCTGGCCATACAGTTCCGAGCCTGCCAGGATGCTGTGGGTGGCCAGGAAGCCGGCCACGGCGATCGTCAATATCGTCATGTCGCGCCGCAGCGCACGTTCATGCAGCAGCGCCAGCACGCCGCCGGCCAGCGCCAGTGCGCCCGCCGTCATGACCCACGGCTGGTAGCCCTGCAAGGCCGCCAGGTGGGCCTCGTCGCGGGCCCGGATGGCCGCCAGCGTCACCGGCACGCCGACCAGCACCACCAGTCCCAGCAGGGCCAGCACGCCGGCCGCCAGCATGCGCTGCCGGTGCGAGGCCGTTTCCAGGAACAATGCCGTCAGCAGGGCCAGCGCGGGAAACACCGGCACGATATAGCCGGGCAGCTTCGAGGTCGAATAGCTGAAGAACAGGAAGATGAACACGGCCCAGATCAACAGCATCAGGCGCGGCTGGAAGGTGCCGGCCTGGCGCTTGCAGGCGGCGGCCAGGCTTTGCGGCAACACGCCCAGCCACGGCATGATGCCGGGAATCAGCAGCAGCACGAAGTAGTACCACGCGCCTTCGCGCTTGTGGCCCTTCATCAGGAAACGCTGGAAGTGTTCATGCACAAAAAAGAAGTAGGGCTGCTCGGGATTGCGCATGGCCACCAGCACGAACCACGGCGCGGCAATGGCGAAGAACACCAGCATGCCCTTGACGAGATGCAAGCGGTGCCAGATGCGCCAGTCGCGCGCCAGCAGGCTGTACAGGATCAGCACGGAACCCGGCAATACCAGGCCGATCAGGCCCTTGGCCAGCACCGCCAGCGCCATGCCGGCCCAGCACAGCAGCATCCAGTTGCGGCGTTCGCTGGCAGTGGCCTCGTCGCGCTGGGCGATCAGCAGGCTGGCCAGCGTGACCGTCATCATGCCGGACAGGCCCATGTCGAGCGAATTGATCTGGCCCGAGGCCAGCCAGAACAGGCTCGACGCCAGCACCAGGCCCGCATACAGGCCGACGCGCGTACCGAACACTTTCCTGCCCGCATAGCCGGTCATGAAAACGCCAAGGATGCCGCACAGACCCGTCCACAGCCGCGCCTGCCAGTCGCCGAGGCCGAAAGCGGCAAAGGTCATGGCATTCATCCAGGTCTGCAGCGGCGGCTTTTCAAAATACTTGATGCCGTTCAGGCGCGTGGTGATCCAGTCACCGCTGGCGAACATCTCGCGCGCCATCTCGGCGTAGCGGCCTTCGTCGGGCGGCACCAGGGTGCGGATGCTCAATGCATACAAGGTGACGGCGATGAAGAGCCCGAACAGGGTCCACATCGCCGTCTTCGATGCATGGAACTCGCGGACAGCGGTGTTCATGCAGGCTGACCAGCGGTCACAGGCGAGGTCACAGGCAAAATCAGGGCCAGCGTGGCCTTGCGGCCCTCGCCCATCAGGATGTTATAGGTACGGCAGGCAGCCTGGCTGTCCATGCATTCAACGCCGATGCGGCGCATGGTCAGCGCCGCCGTCAGTTTCGGATGCACGAAGCGCTGGCGCTCGCCGGTGCCCAGGATCACCACGTCCGGCGCATCGGCCAGGATCTGCTCGAAATGGGCCTCGGTCAGCTCTTCGAAGCTGGCCACTTCCCAGGCGCGCGGCGGCGTCTCCGGCATCACGATCAGGCTATAGTCATAGTGCTGGGCATTGATCTCGACGCCGGTGGCATCGTAGCCGGTCACGGTCTGGTATTGCTGGGTGCTGGAAGCGTGCAGTTTCATGGCGATTCGGTCGTATTCTGTTCAGTTGATCGGGTGCCGGGCCGACTGGGCAATGCCGCGGCAAGGGCCGTCAGGATGCCATAAACCAGGTCAAAGCGCGAACGGAAATGGTCATCCTTTCCAAACTGCAATCTTGATCCTGGTAAGCGTTATCATGCTAGCGGGCAAAGATTAAGAGAACATGAAGAACCGTGGCAGTGGGTACTGCCCGATTTGCAGGCAGGCGTGGCAGGATAGGCGCGAAATGCTGCGGTTGACCATGTTTAATTTGATAAAATGGCCTGCTTTCGGCGAGAATGATTGTTTTCGACTGGCAAATTATAGTTATTGGCTTCAGGCGCGCAGCGTTGGTGAGTGGCGCGCCGCATCACGACAGGGATTTATTTTGCGACCGATTCAGAAATCGAATAAATTGGCGGATGTCTGCTACGACATCCGCGGCCCGGTCCTGGAAAAATCCAGGCAAATGGAGGAAGAAGGCCACAAGATCACCAAGCTCAACATCGGCAACCTGGCCGTGTTCGGCTTCGATCCGCCCGACGAGATCGTGCGCGACATGATGCTCAACCTGCAGAACGCCGCCGGCTATACCGATTCGAAAGGCATGTTCGCGCCGCGCAAGGCCGTCATGCACTACACGCAGGGCAAGAACATCGCCGGCGTCACCATCGAGGATATTTACCTGGGCAATGGCGCGTCGGAACTGATCGTCATGTCGATGAACGCGCTGCTCAACAGCGGCGACGAGGTGCTGGTGCCGGCGCCCGACTATCCGCTGTGGACGGCGGCCGTCAGCCTGTCGGGCGGCCACCCGGTGCACTATGTGTGCGACGAGCAGAACGAGTGGTATCCCGATATCGAGGACATGCGGCGCAAGATCACGCCGCAAACGAAGGCCATCGTCGTCATCAACCCCAACAATCCGACCGGCGCGCTGTATCCGGTCGAGGTGCTGCAGCAGATCGTCGAACTGGCGCGCCAGCACCAGCTGATCATTTTCGCCGACGAGATCTACGACAAGGTGCTGTACGACCAGGCCCAGCACGTGTCGATCGCCTCGCTGGCCGACGACGTGCTGTTCATTACCCTCAACGGCCTGTCGAAGAACTACCGCTCCTGCGGCTACCGTTCCGGCTGGATGGTGGTGTCGGGCGAAAAGCGCCATGCCAAGGATTACATCGAGGGCCTCAACATGCTGGCCTCGATGCGGCTGTGCGCCAATGCGCCGGGGCAGTTTGCGATCCAGACGGCGCTGGGCGGCTACCAGAGCATCGACGACCTGGTGGGGCCGGGCGGGCGGCTGCTCAAGCAGCGCGACCTGGCGCACAAGCTGCTGACCGATATTCCGGGTGTTACCTGCGTCAAGCCGAAAGCGGCGCTGTACATGTTTCCGAAGCTCGATCCGGCCGTCTACCCGATCGCCGACGACCAGCAGTTCGCCTATGAACTGCTGGCCGAGGCCAAGGTGCTGATCGTGCAGGGCACCGGCTTCAACTGGATCGCGCCCGACCATTTCCGCGTCGTCTTCCTGCCGAATTCGGACGACCTGACCGAGGCGATGGGACGCATTGCGCGCTTCTTGGAAGGCTACCGCAAGCGCCACAGCCGGGTTTGAACCGGCCAGCAACAGCATCGATCAACCTGGCGCGGGCAGGGTGCCTGCGCCACTCATGAGCACAAGACCATTATGAAATCCATCAAGATCGGCCTGCTGGGCCTGGGCAATGTAGGCTACGGCACGTTCAGCGTCCTGCAGCGCAACCAGGAAGAAATCAAGCGCCGCGCCGGCCGCGGCATCGAAGTGGTGGCCGTCGCCGTGCGCGACGTGGCGCGCGCCGAGGGCCTGATTCAGGGCGCCTGCAAGGTCGTCAACGACCCGGCCATCCTCGTCAACGATCCCGAGATCGATATCATTGTCGAGCTGATCGGCGGCTACGACCTGTCGAAAACCCTGGTGCTGCAGGCGATTGCCAACGGCAAGCATGTGGTCACCGCCAACAAGGCATTGCTGGCCGTGCACGGCAACGAAATCTTTGCCGCCGCCCAGGACCGGGGCGTGATGGTGGCGTTCGAGGCGGCCGTGGCCGGTGGCATCCCGATCATCAAGGCGCTGCGCGAAGGCCTGACCGCCAACCGCATCGAATGGATTGCCGGCATCATCAACGGCACCACCAATTTCATTTTGTCCGAGATGCGCGACAAGGGCCTGGACTTTGCCACCGTGCTGAAACAGGCGCAGGCACTGGGCTATGCGGAAGCCGACCCGACCTTCGACATCGAAGGCGTGGACGCGGCGCACAAGGCCACCATCATGTCGGCGATCGCCTTCGGCATCCCGGTGCAGTTCGACAAGGCCTACGTGGAGGGCATCAGCAATCTCAATGCCATCGATATCCGCTACGCCGAAGAGCTGGGCTACCGCATCAAGCTGCTGGGCATCACCAAGCGCGCTACCGTCGACGGCGTGGAAGGCATCGAGCTGCGCGTGCACCCGACCCTGATCCCGGCCAAGCGCCTGATCGCCAACGTCGAAGGCGCGATGAACGCGGTGCTGGTACATGGCGACGCCGTCGGCGCCAGCCTGTATTCGGGCCGCGGCGCCGGCGCCGAGCCGACCGCTTCGTCGGTAATCGCCGACCTTGTCGACATCACGCGCCTGGCCACGGCCGACCCGGAGCACCGCGTGCCGCACCTGGCGTTCCAGCCGAATGCGATGACGGACATTGCGATCCTGCCGATGTCGGAAATCACCACCAGCTACTACCTGCGCATGCACGTGGCCGACCAGCCGGGCGTGCTGGCCGACCTGACGCGTATCCTGGCCGACCGCGGCATCTCGATCGACGCCATGCTGCAGAAAGAGCCGGCCGAAGGCGAGACGCATACCGACATCATCATGCTGACGCACCAGACGCAGGAAAAGAACGTCACGGCGGCGATTGAAAAAATGGAAGCACTGGACAGCGTGCAGGGCGCGGTGACCAAGATCAGGCTGGAAAACCTGAGCTAATCCGACCTGCATGCTCGATGAAGTTGCGTATGCGTCTCGCGTAGGCCGGATTAGCGCGCGAGCGCGTAATCCGACGACCTTGTTGACTTTGCCGGTGGTGTCGGATTACGCGGCTTTGCCGCTAATCCGACCTACCCGACCTACCCGACCTACCCGACCTACCCGACCTGCGCCACTTGCGCGACCTGCATGCCGCGATGGACGCGGTCATTGCCTTGCTTCGCCCACCGGCCCCACATCCATGCCGTCATAGCTGGCCAGCTTCTGCTCCTGGGCGAACTGCTGCAGTTCGCCATTGCGCGCATGCAGGCTGTCCACATTGTGCACTTCTTCTTTCTCTACGTGCAGCACCCACACCGGTGGCGCGGCCGCGTCTTCCAGCTCGGGCTGGTACAGCTCGACGGGACGGTAGCCGTCGATGGCCAGCACGCCGGCGGCCTGTTCCAGCGCTTCCGGGGTCGGGTTGGTGAAGTAATAGCCCCACAGCAGCGGCTGGGTCAGGTCCCACGGTGCGTTTTCGGCGATATTGTCAAACAGTTCAGCTACTTCTTCTTTGGTCATCATGGCGAGCGCCTTCATTCAGTTCTTCAAGGCGCGATGGTAACATCGGCCGCGGCCGCACACCATGCGCGCATAAAAAAACCGGCCGGGACGCAATGCACCCGGCCGGTTTTTTATTTCAGCCATGACTGGCTGATGCTTCCGATGAATTACGGAATCAGAACTTGTAACGCACGCCGATCGATACCAGGCTGGCTTTCAGTTTCGCGCCATTTTCGCTGTAGGTCTTGCCGAAGTTTTCGTATTCGGCAACGGCCGAGATATTCTGGTTGAAATGGTAAGCGGCGCCAATACCGAACATGCCGGAAGTCTTGTCTTCCGAACCGCTGAAACGCTGACCGAAACCGCTCAGGACAGCCTTGGTGCGGTTTTGCGAAACGCCACCTTTGACGAATGCGGAAAATTGCGGGTTGACAGGCAGGGTAGCAGTGGCGGCCAGGTAGAACGCGCTCGTTTCCATGCTGACCGACGCGCCGGCTTCACGGTCTTTCAGCTTGCCGAAATTGGCGTAACCGGCTTCCAGGCCGAAATTCTGGTTGAAGTCGTAGCCGGCATAGGCTTTATAGCCAGTTTTATCTTCCTTGCCCGAACCCAAATCGCCCGACAATTTCAATTCCGCATTGCCGGCATTGACGCCGACATAAGCGTTTTGTGCTTGTGCAAACAAAGGCATGGCCAAAGCGGCGCCAACGATAACTGCAAACATCTGCTTTTTCATTTTTAATCCTTGAGTATCAACACGATGAGGAATTCATCGTTTGAAGGGAGCCGGATTTTATATGCTGGTGTGTTTTTATGTAAGGCAAGCACTTTTCAAATATCAAAAAAAGTGATTTGTTGTTTTATCGCCACGGTGTTTTTATTTATCCTGTCGACTATGTCGGTGCGCAATGTGGCTTATCATCTGCGACATTGCCAAGGCTCGATACAGGAACACCATGCTTGAACTGGAAGTGAAGCAATTGATCATCGCGGCGCTGCAACTGGAAGACCTGAGTGTCGCCGATATTGATACGGATGCGCCCCTGTTCGGCGAAGGGCTGGGACTGGACTCGATCGATGCTCTTGCATTGCGCCTGGCTGTGCAAAAGAAATACGGGATTTCCCTGCCGGCCGATGCGAGCCATCATTTTGCGTCAGTGCGGGCGCTGGCGGCCATGCTTCACAGTTTCCATGGCTGAATCCGTATTTTCCCTGGCCAGGCTGGCGCAAACGATCAGTGGCCGCCCTGTGCAGGACCTGGCCGGCTGGCGCGCCGGTCAAATGGTATCGTATGGCGAACTTGCCGCGCGCATGGCCGACTGGTCAGCCTTGCTGGAGCGGCATCCTGGACAGCAGTTCGCGCTGTATCTCGACGACAGCCTGGAATTCGGCGCAGCCCTGCTGGGCGCATGGCAGGCCGGCAAGACAATCTGGCTGACCGCCGACGTGCTGCCTGCGAGCTGCGCCGCGCTGGCGGCCTCGGTCGACGGATTCCTGGGCCAGTTTCCGCCCGAGCACGCGCCATTGACGGCAAGCGCCGGCGGCTGCGCCGCGCCGGACTGGGGCCAGCTGGCCGACGAGTTTCCCGCGCTGGTCGTGCATACCTCCGGCAGCACCGGCGCCGCGCAGGCGATCCCCAAAAAGCTGGCGCAGCTGGGCACTGAAGTGCAGACGCTCGAGCAACTCTTCGGCCGCCATGCCGCAGGCGCCGCCGTGGTCGCCACCGTCACGCACCAGCATATCTATGGCCTTCTGTTCAAGGTACTGTGGCCGCTGGTGGCCGGGCGGCCGGTGCATGCCCATAGCGTGGCGTTCCCGGAACAATTGGCTCCGCTGCTCGCGCACGGGCCGTGCGTGCTGGTTGCCAGCCCGGCCCACCTGAAGCGCCTGCCGGACCAGCTTGCCTGGCGTGCGGCTGCCACGCAGCTGCGCGCCGTGTTTTCGTCTGGCGGTCCGCTGCCATACGATAGCGCGCTGGCCGCCGGCGCTCTGCTGGGTCGCGTGCCATTTGAAATATATGGCAGTTCCGAGACGGGCGGCGTGGCCTGGCGCCAGCGCTCGCATGCAGTGCCCGGCGACGACAGCTGGCAGGCGTTGCCCGGCGTGGCCTGGCGCATTGACGAGGATGGCGCGCTGCACGTGCGCTCGGCGCACCTGGCCGACGAGGGCTGGCTGCAGCTGGCCGACCGCGCGCAGCACACTGATGGTGGTCATTTTGTGCTGCTGGGGCGCAGCGACCGCATCGTCAAGATCGAGGAAAAGCGCATCTCCCTGTCCGTCATCGAAGCGGCGCTGCTCGCTGCGCCTCAGGTCGCGGACGCGCGCGTACTGGTGTGCGAAGCGCCGGCTGGCGAGCGCCAGCAAGTAGCCGCTGTTATCGTCTGCAGCGCAGCTGGCCGCGCGCTGCTGGCCGGCGAAGGCAAGCTGGCACTGAACCGGCGACTGCGGCAGGCGCTGCATGGCCAGGTAGATGCGGTGGCCATGCCGCGCCGCTGGCGCTACCTGGAGCAGTTGCCGATCAATGCGCAGGGCAAGACCACGCAGGCGCTGTTGCTGGCGCTGCTCGAGCCTGCCGATCTTTCATAGCGCAAGCATGGTGGCGCCGCTGTCTCCCATGCCTGACACCTCAGTGGCCGCCGTCTGGCTCCTTGACGCGCGTACCATCGGTGACGCTCTGCTGCGCGGATATATGTCCTGGCTGTCGCCCGGCGAACTGGCGCGCCATGCCCGCTTCATGCGGCCGCAGCGCCAGCGCCAGTTCGTGCTGGGGCGCGCCTTGCTGCGCACGGTGCTGGCCCAGGCGCTCGGCGTGCCGCCCGCCATCATCGTGCTGGAAGAGCGGGCAGGGCAGGCGCCGCTGTCGCCTGCCGGCGCGCCATCTTTCAGCCTGTCGCACAGCGGCCACTGGATCGCCTGCGCGGTCAGCCGGCAAACGGCGCTGGGGCTCGATATCGAGGTGATGGATGCCAAGCGCGATGTGCTGGCGCTAGCGCGGCAGGCCTTCGGCGACGCGGTGGCAAACCACCTGGCGGCCATGCCGCGTGAGCAACAGCTGGCGTCGTTTTACCGGCGCTGGAGCGAGTCCGAGGCACGCTACAAGCTGGGCGGGGAGGCCGGGGAGGCGGCCAGCTGCGTGGCGCTGGCCCATCCCGAACTGTCGATCGTGCTGTGCAGCGCCGCACCGCTGGCGGGCTTGCCCGACTTGCAGGTCGCCGCGCTGGCCGGCCGAGTCACCGCACCACGATTTCCTGCACCTGGGGATCGCGCTGGCGCAGGAAGCGCACGATGGAGTCAACCGTGACGACGTCGATCTGGCGCGTCATGCGGCGCTCGAACGGGTGGTCGTCAAACGCGATATTGGCGCGGAACATGCGCGCACCGAGGCGCGTGGCGGCGGGAATGCTGAGCGTCTGCGGCGCGTAGCTGGCGCTGCGCAGCCAGGTTTGCGCTTCGCCGCGCGTCTCGATCTTGCCGGGGTCGTTGCTGGCGGCCGCCAGCGTTTCCAGTACCCACTGGTTCGAATTCTGGTATTTGGTGGAAAACGGATAGGCCAGCATATTGTAGTGGCCTTCATGCAGGCGCTTGGGCGTGTTCGAGGCCAGCAGGCGCGCCAGCTGCTGCTGGGTTTCCTGCGATGGCACCATGATCAGCGTTTCGTACATGAAGATGTCATCCATGAAGAAATTGCCGAGGCCCTCGTTGTACAGCGACGATTGCGCCGTGCCGCATTCGTTCAGTTCATGCACCACCAGCCAGCGTCCCTGCGGATGGTCGCGCCAGGCCAGCGCCATGTGCGAGTAGCGCAGATTGTATTTCGACAGATCCTGCCCGGCGCGTGCCACCAGCGCCACCTGCGCGCCGGAGGCGTCGAGCGCCTGCCAGGTCTTTTGCGCCAGCTCCATCGACTTGACCAGCGTGCCGGCGTCGGTCGGTTTTTCTTCGCACGAGCGCCCCGCGTGGGCGGCGCCGGCCAGCAGCAGGCTGAAAACGAGTATCGTCAGGCGTTTCATGGTCTTATGCCTTCGAATGGTGCAACAGCGCCTTGCCCACTTCGTTCGGAATAAAGGCGATGGCCTTGCCGGACAGCACCAGCATATGGCCAGTCGACATGGCTACCACGCTGACCATCGTGCCGGCGGCCAGCGACAGGCCCTCGGCCGCTTTCGCGCTCATCCGGATCGAGGCGCCGCCCGCTTCGGACGCGCCTTTCAGCACCACCACGATGCCTTCCCCGACCGTTTCGACGCTGGCGACGACTACCTGGCCCGAGGCTACCAGCATCGACAGCGAGCCAGCCACAACAATGGCGGACCCTTCGCTCAGCCCTTCGGAGCCGCGCGACAGATTGCGCGAGCCGTCGGCATGGGCCAGGCCCGGCATGGCGGCCGACAGCGCCAGGGTCAGGCAAAGGGGCAACAGGTATTTGGTGGTCAGGTTCATCAAGGTCTCCTTCATATGTGCCAATTGGCAACGTCATGATTGTCGATGGCAGGTGTTTGGTCAATCGGAATGCTACTCGTAGTGGGCAGCCGTACTGCGGGTATCACTTTTTGATACTATGTTGTTCTTTATCACGCCAAGGATGGCCATGCCGCATACCCACGCCCTGATCGAAGCCCTGAAGCGACTGCTGAAGCAGCGCGCCGTGACGTATGCCGAACTGGCGCGCAGGATCAGCGTGTCCGAAGCCAGCGTCAAGCGCATGTTTTCACTGAAACAATTTACCCTGCAGCGGCTGGAGCAGATCCTGGTGGCGATCGACAGCGATTTCCAGCAACTGGCATTGGCCGTGCAGGCAGCGCAGGCGGCGCCGGCCCTGATCACGGGTCTGACGTATGCACAGGAAAAGGAAATCATCGAGGACACCAAGCTGTTTATCGTGGCCGTCTCGGCGCTGAACCTGCTGCCGCTGGAACAGATCATTGCCATCTACGACATCAGCGAGGCGCAGGCCGTGAAATATCTGCTGCGCCTCGACAAGATCGGTTTCCTGGAACTGTTGCCGAACAACCGCGTCAAGCTGCTGGTGGCGCGCACGTTCGCCTGGATACCGAACGGCCCCATTCACACCTATTTCAAGCAGGAAGCGTATGACGACTACCTGAACTCGCAGTTCGACGGCGACAGCGAATTGCTGCGCCTGGTCAACGTGATGCTGTCGAAAAAATCCACGGCGGCCCTGCTGGAACGGCTGCAGCAGGTGGCGGTCGAGTTTTCGCGCCAGCACCAGGAAGACGCGCGCCTGCCGGGCGAGGAGCGCCTGGCCATCAGCTTCATGCTGGCGGCGCGGCCGTGGATGCCGCAGACCTTCAAGGCATTATTGCGGCAGTAACGGCTTACGGCGCGGGCGGCTGCTCGTCCTTGATCTGCGACAGCAGGCGCCAGGCAAAAAAGCCCAGCACGCCCACGCCCAGCAGCAGGGCCGCCCACAGCGCGGCCAGGCGCCATGGCGCGCCGTGGTCAGCCGGGGAAGGCGCCGTGTCGCCGGTGCCGGCATGCGCCGTCAGCGCACCGGCCGTGGCAACCGGCAGCGCCTGCAATTCTCCGTCGCGGTAGCCGGGCGCCACCTGCGACAGCGGCTGCGCCACCGGTTGCGCGTCGGCTTTGCCGAACACCAGGCGGTAGGGTCCCTTGCCGCCGGCCAAAAATACCAGCGTTTCCGGCGTCCAGCCCAGGCGCAGCGAGGGCGCCTCGGCCGGCAGCGCCGTGCCTTGCGTCTGCGGGCGCAAGATCCATTGCGTGGTCTGCACCACCGGCATCGCCAGCTCGCCCGAGACGCGCTCCTTGCCGGCGTCGCTGATGCGGTAGAAGCTGGTGCTCAGCAGCGGATCGAAATAGTCGCCGGTCGGCTGCTGGCGCGTCTGGCGGTGCAGATGCAGGCGGCGCTGCGGCACCTCATTACTCCGGCGATACACGCCCAAGGTCACCGGCAGTACCACATTCGATTGCGTAAATTGCAGCGCGATGCTGTCGGCCGGAATCGCGACCGGCGTGGCGTAACTCCATTCATTGGCCTGCTTGCCGGGCGCTCCCCGCAGTACGATGGAAGCGCGCGGCGGCGCCGCTTCCGATTCGCTCACGGCCTGCGCCGCGATGCCGGCAAACACCAGCGGCGCGCCTTCCTGCCAGCTCAGGCGCGCATAGCGGAAGGCGCGCGGCGCAAAGGCGATGCTGTCATTGGCCAGCGTCTGCGTGTCGCTGTTGCTGAGCCAGTTCAGGGTGGTGGTGCCGACCGCATCCCATTGTTTCAGGTCGTCGCTCGCTTCGAGCAGCACCTGCGCGCTGTAGTCGCCGGTGTTGGCCGGTGGCGTAAAGCGCAGCGCGCCGATGCGGCTGCCAGGCGCCTGCTGGCCGATATCGAGGATCAGCGCCTGCAGCGTCTTGCCGACGGCGCCGCTGCCGGCACCGGCGCTGGCGCTGACCGACAGCAGCCGTCCATCGCTGCCGGTGCGGATCTCGACGTTCTGCAAGCCGCCACCGCCGGCCGTGCTGCCCGTTACGGGAAAGATGCGCGCGGCCACGCTGCTGCGCTGCGTGCTGGACTGCGCCGGCGGCGTGCTGATGGCAAACGGCAGGCGCTGGCCGTCGCGGTCGACCAGCCGCACGTCGGCCAGGTTGCCGGTGCGCGCATGCAGATACACCTCCCTGGGCAACGGCAGGCGCGCCACGCCGGCGCCGGCCGGCACGGTGACCGGCATGCTCCAGCCATAGCTGGATGGATGGTCCGGCACATTTTGCGCCAGCGCCGTGCCACACGCCAGCAGGCTCACGATCGACAGGACAAGTTTCATGCGCTCTCCGGTTTGATTGCGGGTTCGGCGATGCTGTCTGCCGCCTTGGGAAACGGCGCCAGGTAGCCGATCAGCAGCATCAGCAGACCCACGCCGACAAACGAGACGATACGGGCAATGCCGCCCACGTTCGACAGGTCGACCAGGAACAGTTTGGCCACCACCAGCGCCAGCAGCACGGCGCCCAGCGTCCATTGCTGGCGCCGCTGGTGTTGGGCCGCATGGCGCATCAGCAGCAGGGCGGTAATGCTCCACACCAGCGACAGCATGGCCTGCACGAACTGCGACGCCATCATGTCGTCGAATGCATACGGTACCCCCATGTAATTCGATACCGTGCGCAGCAGCATCAGGTTGAACCAGCCGTAGACGAAGCAGGCGGCGGCCACCTTTACGCGCGCCTGTAGCGGCTCCAGCCACAGCGGCTGGCCGGCACGCAGCAGGCGGTAGGCGGCAATGCCCAGCAAAATCGCCAGGCCACTGCTGATATCGAGCGGATTGAGCAGAGGCAGGTAGGGCAGCGGCGCCATGGCGCCGTTGTCCATGAAATTCCAGGCGGCGATCAGCACCACCGACCACAGCGCGCCCAGCGGTATCAGATAGCGCTGGTACCAGCTGGCAATCGGCGCCACCGGCCAACCGCCTGCGCGGCAGCGGCGGATCAGCAAGGCCAGCGCCAGCATCATGGCCCAGGCCGGCAGATAGCGCGACCAGGCCGGGCTGACGGCCTCGCCTTGCCCTGCCAGCCAGGCGTCGATATGGATCGCACCGACCGGCCACAGCATCAGCCATGGACCGGCAATGCGCACCGTGTGCAGCAGGCGCAGCACGCGCAGGTTCAGGTGCCAGCCGGCGCGCGACCAGGTGCGCAGCATGAATTCACCGCTGGCCAGCATGCAGGCCAGCGCCAGCCAGGACAGGCCGGTCGGCAGGTATTCGCGCAGGTACAGGGCCATCAGCATATTGGCGCTCCACAGGCCCAGGCCGATCCAGACGGGCGGCGTCAGCCAGCGCAGCTGCGGCCAGGCCAGGCGGCGCGCCAGCAGCGCGAACAGCGGCGTGACGAGACTGACGGCAATCAGATACAGCGCCAGCCAGTGTTCGCCCGCATGCGGATGCATGCTGTCATTGCCATCAAGCATGCGCAGCAGCCAACTGGTGAGCGGGAACAGCACGCCGACAAACCACAGCAGACCGCTCCACTGCAGCAATGGCAGCGCGGCCAGCGACAGTTTTGCATTGATTTCCACGCGCGCCTGGCGCTGGGCAAACCAGGCGCTGGCCAGCGCGGCGGCGCCCAGCAGCAGCGCGCTGACGAAGGTGCCATGCAACAGGTTGCTCGGGTGATCGTTCCATTCCAGCCCCATGCGCAGCAACAGCACGGCGCCGGCCAGCAGTTGTACCAGCAGCAACAGCACGCGCGGCACCGTCCATTGCAGGCGCTGCGCCAGCCAGAACAGGCCGGCGGCCACCGCCAGCGCGCTGAGGGTCAGCAGGTTCAGCTGCGTGATGGCGTCGGTGCGCAGCAAAATCTCGGTCCACAGTCCGCCCAGCAGCCAGGCGGTGGCGCCGGCCAGGAACACCACCGACAGGCCCTGCATCAGTTCCGGCCCCAGTTTGGCGTGTGCCACGCCTTGCTGGCGGCGGAAGTTGATCGCCATCAGCAGCGCGGCGGCGGCCAGCAGCAAAAAGCCCAGCCACAGGTTCGATTGCAGCGCGATGTCGGTATTCATGTCGGCCAGGATGCCGAGGAAAGAGATCCACGCGCCTGCCTGCACCAGCAGGCCAAACGCCCAGGCCAGCGGCTGGCGCTGGCGCAGGCCGACCCAGACGATGCCGGCGCCTTCCAGCGCCCAGGCGGCCGAGGTCCAGCGGCCGTCGAGCGCGAACGGAATCGCCAGCGTGCCGAACACAATGCCCAGCGCCAGGAACGCTTCGGCCAGCAATTTGAAGTGGCCGCTGCGGCGGCGCCACAGCGCCACCGCCAAGCCCGTATAGAACAGGCCGGCGACCAGCGCCGAAAACGCCAGGCCGAAATGCATGTGCTTGACGAGGCCAAATTGCAGGCCCATTGCGGCCAGTGGCGTGCCGAACACCAGCGTGCCGTCCACATAGTGTTTCAGGCGCGGCGCCTGGCGCGCGCAGTAGGCAATCGCGATGCCGACATAAAACAGCACGAACAGGATCAGGAACAGCTGGCTCGACAGATAATTTTCCGGCACATAGCGCAGCAGGCCCCAGGCGGTGGCCACCACGAACGTGAAGCCGAAGCTGAGCACATTCAACACGCGCCACGAGCGTTTCAGGGCAATCGCGAACACGCCGGCGTTGAGCAGCGCGTAATAGCTGAACAGGCCGATATGGCTGCCGCCGCCGGTGGAGACAAGTATCGGCACGGCAAAGCCGCCGATAATGCCGAACACGGCCAGCCAGACGGCGTTCTGCACCACCGCCAGCAGGCAGGTAAAGCCGGTCAGCACGAACAGCAAAATAAAGGCCAGGCTGGCCGGCATCAGTTCGTACAGGCGGAAGGCGCCAAACGTCACCAGCATCAGGATCGCCAGCGCCGTGCCCTGCAGCGGCAGGCTGATGCCGGGACGCGCGAGGCGGATGCGCCAGGCCCAGGCCAAAAGGGCAATATCGGCCAGCGCGATGCCGGCCAGGCGCAGCTCGATCGGCACTGTGATCTGCGCCGACACGTATTTGAGCAGGAAGCTGACGCCAAGGAACAGGATCAAGAGGCCCAGCTTGGCGACCAGGTTGCCCGTAAACAGCCAGGCCTTGGCCTTGGCAAACATGTCTTCCGCATCGCTGGCCCAGGCGGGGGTATTTGGCGTGACCCGCACCGGAACAGGCGCTGGAGCAGGCCGGACCGGTGGAGTGGCCGCTGGCGCGGGGGCTGGCGGCGCGGCGGCTGCGGGCGCGGCGGTGCTGGCAGGCCGTGGCTTGTCGAGCGAAATGGTAATGGCGGGCGGGATGAACGCTGGCGCGGGCGCGGCTGGCTGTGCAGGCGGCGCCGGCACGGCAGGTTGGGCAGGCGCAGCCGGTTCGGGCACGGGCGTTGCCGGCGTGCTTGCTACCGGCGCGGCCGCCACCATTGTGGCCGGCGTTGTGGCGGCCGACCCTCGCTCGAGCGCTTGCAGGCGCTGCTGCATGCTGTCGACTTCGCGGCGCAGGCGCACCGTGAGCGCTTCCAGCTCCGCGACCTTGCCGCGGTTTCTCATCGTTATAACGAAAGCCGTGAACAACACGACCACCAATAGCAACGGTATCAGTACGAACATAGTTTGGTTTTCCTGGCAGGACAGGGCGCGCGCCGCCCCCGATGTGTATGCGCACCTTACCTTATTATTAAGAATGACGGTTTTCTTATAGCCATGTGGAAATTTCTTGGCCTCGATGCGAGCATGTAATGCCGGGCCGCTGGCGGTATTGATTAGAAGCAAGACCCCGACATTCAGATTGTCGTGCGCAGGATAGTGCTGTATTTTAGCAATTCGTTCACTTTCCATTCCCACGCCATGAGTCAAAGCAGCCAGTTCTCCTTATTGTCGCAGCGCCGCTTCGGGCCGTTTTTCTGGACCCAGTTCTTTGGCGCCTTCAACGACAATCTGTTCAAGACGGCACTGATGGTGATCCTCGCCTACGACGCGCTGAGCTGGACCAAGCTCGATGCCTCCACCATCACCAACCTGATCCCGGGCCTGTTCATCCTGCCCTACGTGGTGTTTTCGGCCACCGCCGGCCAGCTGGCCGACAAGTTTGAAAAGGCGGGCCTGGCCCGTTTCGTCAAATGGATGGAACTGGCCATCATGGCGGTGGCCGCCGCCGGCTGGATGACGCATACCCTGTGGCTGCTGGTGGCCGCGGTGGTCGGCATGGGCGTGCACTCGACCCTGTTCGGGCCCGTCAAGTACGCGTACCTGCCGCAGCAGCTGAAACCCGAGGAGCTGGTCGGCGGCAATGGCCTGATCGAGATGGGTACCTTTGTCGGCATTTTGCTCGGCGAAATCCTTGGTGCCGTGCTGATCGTGCACAAACCGCTGGGCGTGGAGCTGGTGGCCGGCGCCACCATCGTGGTGGCCGTCTTCGGCCTGATCGCCAGCTACCGCGTGCCGCGCACGCCGGCGCCCGAACCCGACCTGAAAGTGAGCATCAACTTTGTCGCCGAGTCGTTCCGCAACCTCAATTTCTCGCGCAAGAACCGTCCCGTGTTCCTGGCCATGCTGGGCAACTCGTGGTTCTGGTTTTATGGCGCGCTGATCCTGGCGCAGTTCCCCGTCTACGCCAAGGATTTCCTGCATGGCGACCATGGCGTGTTCGTGCTGCTGCTGACCGTGTTTTCGGTCGGCATCGGCACCGGTTCGCTGCTGTGCGAAAAATTGTCCGGACACAAGGTCGAGATCGGCCTGGTGCCGTTCGGCTCGATCGGCCTGTCGCTGTTCGGCATCGACCTGTTTTTCGCCAGCAATGCCTATGCCAATACCCAGCTCGTCGATGCGCTGGCGTTTGTCGGCCAGGCCGGCGTGCCGCGCATCCTGTTCGACATCGTGATGATCGGCGTGTTTGGCGGCTTCTTTATCGTGCCGCTGTTTGCGCTGATCCAGACGCGCTGCGACCCGAAACATATATCGCGCACGATCGCCGGCATGAATATCCTCAACGCCTTGTTCATGGTGGCGGCGGCCGGCGTGGCCATCGTGCTGCTGGGACAAGGCTTTACCATTCCGCAGCTGTTCCTGGTGACCGCCATCCTCAATGCGCTGGTGGCCGCATATATCTTCTCGCTGGTGCCGGAATTCCTGATGCGCTTCCTGGCCTGGATCCTGATCCACACCGTGCACCGCGTGAAAGTGGTCGATGGCGACCGCATTCCGGCCGAAGGGGCGGCCGTGCTGGTGTGCAATCATGTCAGCTATGTGGATGCCATCGTCATCGTGGCGGCCAGCCCGCGCCCGATCCGCTTCGTGATGGACCACAAGATATTCAAGATGCCGCTGATGGGCTGGATCTTCCGCACCGCCAAGGCGATTCCGATCGCCTCGGCCAAGGACGATCCTTTCCTGATGGAGCGCGCGTTTGTCGATATCGCCCAAGCGCTGCACGAAGGCGAGCTGGTGTGTATCTTCCCGGAAGGCAAGCTCACGCGCACCGGACAGATCAACGAATTCAAGGGCGGCGTGTCGAAAATCGTCGCGCGCAGCAAGGTGCCGGTGATTCCGCTGGCGCTGCGCGGCCTGTGGGGCCATCTGCTGAGCCACCGCAACGGCCATCTGTTCGAGCGCGCCTTCAAGGCGGGGCTGCGTTCGCACCTGGCGCTGGCCGTCGGCGTGCCGGTGGCGCCCGAGCTGGCCACGCCGGAACTGCTGCAGCAGAAGGTGCAGGACCTGCGGGGCAAGTGGAAGTAAGCTCACTGCGACGCTGACCCGGCAAGATACTGTTGCAGCAGCGCATCGATCGCCTCGAAGTCGACCGGTTTGGTCAGGTGGTGGTCAAAGCCCGCTTCCAGCGTGCGCTGGCGGGCGTCGCCCTGGCCCCAGCCGGTCAGGGCGATCATCAGGGTCGGGCGGCCATGGGCCAGCTGGCGGATCTGGCGCGCCGTTTCATAGCCATCCATGCCGGGCATGCCCAGGTCCATTACGACCAGCTGCGGCCAGCTGTGGCTGATGGCCTGCAACGCCTGCCGGCCGTCGTAGGCGACATCGGCGCGATGGCCTTCCAGCTGAAACAGGGTCTGCAGCGCATCGGCCGCATCCATATTGTCGTCCACCACCAGCACCTGCAACGCGCCATGCGCGTCCGGCGACACGGCTGGCGCCGGCGCCGCCGCTGCCGGCGCCGCTTCCACGCTGGCCGGCAGGGTCACCACGAAGCGGCTGCCACGCCCGGGGCCGGCGCTGTAGGCCTGCACGCTGCCGCCATGCATTTCGGCAAACTGGCGTGCCAGGCTCAGGCCAATGCCCAGGCCACTGGCCAGTTGCCCGGCCACCGTACGGCTTTGCTCGAACAGGGAAAAGATGCGCGGAATCGCCTCCGCGTCGAGGCCGATGCCATCGTCCTCGATCGTGGTATGCAACAGGCCGTCCGCCATCTGCGCACTGATATGGATATGGCCGCCCGGCGGCGTAAACTTGATCGCATTCGAGACGATGTTGGTGAAGATCTGCACCATGCGCGCATAGTCGGCATGCAGCACGACAGGGCGGGGCGGCAGGTCGGCTGTCAGGGCCAACTGGCGGCTGGCGGCCGCTTCCTGGCACAGCTCGATCACGTGATGGATGATCTGCTCGAAGCCCACCTGCTGGCGCTGCAGCGCTACCTTGCCGCTGGTAATGCGGCCCACGTCGAGCAGGTCGTCGACCAGCCGCGTCAGTTGCGTGACTTGCCGCTCGATCACGCCTTGCACCCTGGCGATCTGTTCCGATGCGGGATACAGCCGGCCCAGCACGGCGGCCGAGGTACGGATCGGCGCCAGCGGATTGCGCAGTTCGTGCCCCAGGCTGGCCAGGAACTCGTCCTTGCGCCGTTGGCTTTCGCGCACCTGGTACTGGCGCGTGCGCGCGCGCAGCATGGCGTGCGCCGAGGTAATCAGCGTCAGCGTGTGCACCGGGCGTTCCAGCAGGGTCAGGTTGCCCAGCGTGGAAATGGCCTGGCGCAGGGGCAGGGTGTCCTGGCCGCTATGGGTCAGCACGATGATGGGCAGGTCCGACCATTGTGGCTGTTGCCGTGCGTAATCGTCCAATACTTGCCAGGCGCCCGCCTGCAGCGCTTCTTCCACCGTCACCACGCCGCCCGCGCCCTGGTTCAGCTGCTGCGCCAGTTCGCCGGCCGACTGGCAGGCCAGGCTGTCGATGGCGCCGCTGGCCAGCACCTTGACGGCCAGGGCGGCGTCCTGGCCGGCCGGCGCGTAGATCAGGATGCGCTGTTCCATCGCCTGCCTCAGGGGAATGGCGTGCCGCCGACCGTGGGCATGCCGGACAAAATGCCGTGAAAGCCGGCCAGCGGCGGACCGATATGGACACCCTGCGGGCCGATTTCAAAGCGGCGGATGCTGCGCTCATGGACGCTGCCGCGCTTCTTGAACACCGAAATGGCTTGCCGCACCTCGCCTTCCGTTTCGTAATAGCGCAGCATGATTACGCTGTCGGCCAGGTAGCTGGCGTCGGCCGAGGTGGTCATGGCCGTACCCAGCATGTTCTGCTGCACCCCCACCAATAGCGTGGCCACGCCGCGCTGGCTCAGGTAGTTCAGCAGTTCGTGCAGGTAGGTATTCTGGAAACGCTCGTCGGGCACCGCGTTCATGTAGCCGTTCAGGCTGTCGATCACGATCACGCGCGCGCCCCGTTCGGCCGCATCGACCACCGCATGGGCAAATTCGCCAGGGGGCAGTTCGGCCGGGTCGACCTGCCGCACCAGCAGCAGGCCGCTGTCCTGCGCTGCGCGCAGGCGCATGCCCACGCCATCGGTGCGCTTGAGCAGCTTGCTGCGCGCTTCTTCGAACAAGAACATGGCGCACGGCTCGCCGCGCACGGTGGCCGCGTGCACGAACTGCGCCGCCAGCGTCGACTTGCCGCTGCCGGCCGGACCGGAAATAAGCGTGCTCATGCCTTCTTCCAGGCCGCCGCCCACCATCGCGTCGAGTTCCGGCACGCCGGAGGACAGGACAGTGCCCTGGACTTCGCGCCGGCTCTCGGCCGCCACCAGGCGCGGATAGACCACCAGCCCGTGGCGGGCGATTTTATAGTCGTGCGCGCCACCGCGAAACGGCACGCCGCGGTATTTCACCACGCGCACGCGGCGCCGGTCATTGCCATAGTCCTGGTTCTGCAGTTCGAGCGAGACCACGCAGTGCGCCACGCTGCGCACCTGCAGGCCATCGTCCTGCGCGGAACGGTCATCGATCAGGATGGTGGTGCAATGGCGGCTGGCCAGGTATTGTTTCAGCGCCACCACCTGGCGCCGGTAGCGCAGCGGATTTTCCGCCAGCAGTTGCAGTTCCGACAGCGAGTCGAGCACCAGCCTGGCGGGCCGGTGCTTGTCGATGGCGGCCAGGATGCGCTGGTTGGTGGCGGCCAGTTCGATTTCGGACGGGTGGAAGATGGTGTACTGGCGCTCCGGATCGAGCATGTCGTCGCTGGGCGCCACCTCTTCGATGCCGATGCCGGCCAGGTCCCAGCCGTGCGACAGCGCCGCGCCGCGCAGTTCGATTTCCGATTCGGCCAGCGCCACGTACAGCACCGCTTCGCCGGCGCGCACGCCTTCCATCAGGAACTGCAGCGCCAGCGTGGTCTTGCCCGTGCCCGGTTCGCCTTCCAGCAGA